>JASJYE010000022.1 GCA_030123645.1 Candidatus Hydrogenedentota bacterium
CCATTTTCGGGTGCCACCGCCAAACTCGTTTGGGGGTGCCCAGATCGCATCGCCAACTCGCGCACCGAGCCTAGCAGTCTGTTGCGTTCAATGGCGTAGCGGGCTCAGGCGTCTAGGGGCTCCGGTTTGGATTCCCTCTCGCCAGAAACGACCGCGTAGAACTCGTCGCGTCCTTCGACCATCTCCTTGGTGAGCAGAGACACGAGAGGCACCACGATGAACGGGATGATCATTGTCGCGTAGGAAGGGTCGATGCCCTCGCCGGTGTGTACGAAGCAGTAGTGGAAGAGCCGGCGGAAGGCGGAGGAGCTTGCATGTGCTTCGTACTCGACGGCCAACGCCCACTTGATCAGCACGAACCAAATCAACCCGCTGCCGTATCCGACGAGCATCCCGGAGAAGGCCCCGAGCTCGGTCGTCCGTTTCCAATACAGCGTATAGCCGATCGCGACTGCCGGAGGGACGACCATGGCGAAGCCGAAAAGTAGCATGTCCAGAATTGACACGTTTGGCAGCGTGGAAACCCACCAGGCTACCAGGGCCGCGATGAGCCCGTAGACGACCGTTGTGATGCGATAGGCCAACAGCTTTTTCTCCGAGGAGTACTCCCGCGTGAACGGCAGCCAATCCCGGACGAACATGGTGGCGCTCGAGAGCAGGATCGGGCCGCCGGATGAAATGACAGCCGCTAAGACGGCTGCCAGCGCGAGACCGCCGACCACCGGGTGGATTTCGGTTGCGAGCTTGGTCAAGTTCGTGTAGCCGGCGGTGCCCGGATTGACGCCGTACTTCGCTATGGTCAGAATTCCTACGAATCCGGCCAAGATCGGCATCAGGGAGGCGACTGCGCCCGCGAGCAGGAAGCCCGGAAGCAGCACTTTTTCCGAGCGCGCGGCAGTCGAGTAGTTGGTATAGATGGATGCAGCGGGTGTGTGGACGGAGACGGTGAAAAACATCGCAAGCACGGCGCCCCAGCCGGCCCCGGCAATACTCCACCACGCCGTACTGTCGCGATCGCTCGCGGCGAGATGGACATTTACCTGCTCTGTAACGCTCGCCCAGCCGCCGGCGTCGTTGAGGCCCATGAGCCCGACCGCGAAGAGCCCGAAGAGGATCACGACGCAATGGATTATATTCGTGACGGCCGCCCCCCACAGTCCGCCGAAGGCGATGTAGGTTATGAGTACGAAGGCAGCGATCCATACGCCGTAAATCATAGGGAGGCCCGTGAGCCCTCGCAGCATGACGGCGATGACGTAGGCTTCGATAACGTTGACGATGAAATACTCCGTCTGAACGCATAGGCTTGTGAGGACTTGGTTTCGGCGGGTCTTGAAGCGTAGCGTGAAGGCCTCCCCGACGGTCTGCAGGCGCAAGCGCCGGTAGGGGACGGCGAAAAAGAAGCCGACCAGGGCCAGGGCGAGGAAGGTGTTGATGCCGTACCACCACATGTTCCATACGCCGCCGGTCATGACATTCCCTGCGACGCCATAGGTGCCCGCGCCTCCGATACGCGTTCCGGCCACGCCCGCGGCGATCATGAGCATGCTCATTCCGCCGCCGCCGACGGCCCAATCTCTTGAGCTGGTGGTCCGGCGCGCGAGTAGACTTCCGATGATCGTGACGACGACTAGGTAGACGATGATGACAACAATGGAGACGTTCATAGGCGGGCGAGTCCTCCTTCGTTAAGTGTGTGCCCTGAGTGGTCAGGCAGTGCCGGGTTGTTCGTCCAACCCTAACACGACAACGCTAGATTTTATTAAAGTCGCTGAGCAAAACGGGGACTTTTGAGCTTTTCCAAAAGTAGTCCTCGCGAGCCTGCGAGCAGGGACTGTGGAGTTGGTGAAAAACCAATCATCGGCCCAAAAACAGGGACTGTCCCAAGCGAAGCGAGGCACGAGCGGAGACGGGACTGTCCCTGTTTTGCTCAGCGAACCTCGCGAGTGCAAATTGTTGACGTGCACGATGTTACCTGCCTTTCGCCAGCCAGACGTAGCGCTGTAGTGCTAAGGATTCAGAATGGAAAGCAGAGCGCTTATCATAAAAGGAGTTCGGTGAAAGAGCAAGGGGCACGGTGCGATCAGGAGTCGGCGTCGAGCAGGGCGTTGTAGGAGCGGATTTTGCGGTTGCTTCGGGCGGCCTTGAGCAGCACCTCTTCGAGTTGTGCGAAATAGGCCTCTTCGGCGAGTTGTAGCTTTTCGGCTTTCAGGGCCTCCACTTCCACGAGGGCGGACAAATATGTGTCTATTAGCTCCTGAGGCACGTTGGGATGGAAACTATAGTCTTTGATATAGCACTGCCGCGCGAGCGCTCCGTCAAGAATCTCATCGCCGCCTGCAGTGTCCTCATCTTCCTCCGCGCTCAGGTCAAAGATCTCGATGGGTAATCTCGAGCCCAGCCCGTCTCCGTTGTCGTCGAGGATGGCGTGCTCCGTCGCGATCAGGCCCTCGCTCGTGTACCACGAGGCGGTCAACTCGGAGGCCTGCTCACAGGCCTCGAGAAAGGAGATTCGATCGTCGTGGTTCCGGTCCGCGCTGCCGTCCTCGAGGCCTTCGATAAAAAAGCCCATGAACTCCGTCGCGTTGATCTCGGAGACGCTCTTAGTCGCCGTGCAGATCACCCGGCCTTCCCCGCTCAATACGTTAATGAACCCTGCGCTGCTCGAAGTCCCGTTCAGCACGATGGTCCTTCTCGCCGGAATCGCCTGCAACAGCTCGTCCAGCTCGTCCGCCGTCAAGTCGGCGCCGGGAACGTGGAATTTCGAGATGTTTTTCAGATAGGACCCATGGCCGATGAAGTAGACGAAAAGGTCGTCGTCGGGGGTCACCGAGTCCGACATGGCCGCGAATACAGCCCGGATGGATTTGAGATTGGTGGTGGTCAGTGCGGGGGTCTGTATGTCCGTCTCCGGCTCGGTGAGCAGGACCACATTGCCGGCCGGGACGCCTAGCCGCATTACAAGCGTGTCCCTCAGGCGCATACCCCAATCGCGAAATTTCTCCGAGTATTCGGCTTCACCGCCGCTGCCGCACAATAGCGCGTGGTAGGAAGCGGCACGGGCGGCGGGTGCAATCATCACGATGCACAAGGCGGCGGCCAGGGCCAGGGAGAGATTGTTAGCTGCCGATACCCTCATGCGCGCCCCACCTTTCTGCGCAGATACCATTCGGTAATCATCATGAGGACCAGGGCAAGGTAGAAGCCCGGCAGATGCCACAGATGCAGGAGAATTTCCGTGGAATCCAATTGTATAGGAACCGGTATCGCCTCGGACAGCTCCTCAAGTTGATCGAGCGAAAAATGGGCTCCGCCCGTGGCTTGGGACAGGTCGCGCAAGAAGAGGCCGTTATACTGCGCCTTCTGGAACTCCCGGTGGTCCGACTCCACCAAGAAGGTCTCATCGAGTTCAGCGACGGGTTCGGCGTTTTCATCCAGGGCGACCAAGGATATTTTGTGAAGGCCCGCTTCCACGGGCGTGTACTCGCAGGTGTATAGTCCGACTTCCCGGATCGATTCTTCGACGGATAAGGAGAGGACTTCTCCATTCGGCCTCGTGACGGAGACGGCGCATTGAAGGCCTGCGCGCCTGTCGAATGCGTCATCGCGAATCACGAACTCGAAGGTGGCGTCAGCTTCCTGCGTATAGACGTCACGCTTAGCTCGCAGCACACTCGATTGCGGCGTGTCGTGCACGAGGTTGCGCAGGAGCTGGCGCCAAAAGCGCTCGTGCCTGTCATCCTCTTGCTTAAGCCGCATCTGCCACTGCCACGTATCACCCGAAGCCATGATGGCGCATTTGCCCTCGCCGTAGCGCTGCACGACAAATATCGGTTCTCCCGCAATGGACTCGTCCTGCCCGCCCACAACGCCCAGGACCGTCGCGCCGGCGCGCACGAGCGGGAAACGGTTGAGGCCGTATAGCGGGGGCATCTCGGACCATAAGCGGGCGTCTTGAGCTTCATCAGTGTCGAAGACCCACGACCCCGTCAGTCTCCCTTCGATGGTCGGCTCGACCTGCAGCGGCTGCTGGAGCCGGATTCGCCCGCCCTCGTCCGGGTCCTGATAGAGCACGACGGGCAGCATTTGTTCGATTAGAGTCCCCGCGTAGCCCCCCTCGCTGAACGAATTCGGTCCGCCGAGCAAGAGCAACGTGCCGCCGCGCTTGTCCACGAACTCAAGCGTCACCTCGAGCTGTTCCGTGTTAAAGAAATCGCGCTCGACGTCCCCCCAAAGGATCAGGTCGTATTTGAACAGTTCCTTCGGGTCGGTGGGATAGCCCGACATGAGCTCGTCCTTGGCCGCGCCCAGCCGCAGAAACACGGTCTCATCATAGCGCGGCCGGTCCTGGTCCTCGTCGAAACCCTCAAACAACGGGTTGGTGAGGGTTGATTTCTTTCCCCGAAAAACGAATTTTTGTTCCGCATTGGATATGGCCAGCAGGCTGGTCAGTTTAAGCTGTTCTTTATCCTCTTCGAGGGCCATGCGCAGAAACTTGTTTTGCCAATTGGGCCGGCCCGACACATAGAGGATGCGGTATTGCTTCTGGCGGTTGTCCACCACGAAACGACGCGTGTTGTTTTCAACGATGCGGTCCTCGACCGCGGGCTCGCCGATGTCCGCGGTGGTCTCGACGAGGCGAACGCGCGCCTCGTATTCGATCCAACCTTTGCGATCGGGCACGAACTCGAGCCGAACTTCGTGGTCCTCGACATCGTCGGTGATTTCAATAAGGTGCGATTTGACAATGCGGCTGCCTATGGCGGCCTCGACAACCGCCTTCCGGCCCGCAAGGCCGGTCGAGTGAACGCCCACGGTGAGCACGACCGGGCTCTTGTCGAAATCTGTTCGCTTTAAGGACAAAGTCGTGAGTTCGATGTCCCGCCACAGGGAGGCTTCATCCACGCCCACGGTGAACACGGGTGTCTCCTTGGGAAGATCCCGCAAAAGCACGGTCTCGATATCGCTAAGCTGGACGCCGTCTGAGAAAAGGACAAGGCCGGAGACCGCCGTGCCTTCCAGGTCGCTCAGCACGCGCTGAACAGCCCCGGTAAGGTCGCTTTGGCGTTGACTGAAATTCAGGTCCGCCACGTCCTGCAGCGGCTCCACGGTTTCGCCCACGCGGTATCGCACGACCTGGTGCCTGCGTTTCAGACGCCCCTCGAATGCGTCTCCGGCGGCCGCGTAGGCCTCCAGCAACCGAGTTCCGCGGGAGCGGCCCTCTCGGCCCCCAATGCGCATGCTTAATGAATCGTCGAAGAGGAGCGCGACAAATTGCTCGCCGGGTTTTACGTGCTGCGCCACGACCACGGGATCGAGGGCAAGAAAGAGCGCGAGAACGATGGCAGCGCTTCGCAGACAGACCAGGAGAATGCGCCTTCGGCGCTCGAGGCCGTGCAACTTGCGCCAGTAATACCATGCAACGCCCGCGCCGGTAAGCGTTAGCAGCGCGATGCAGAACACGAGGCCCACCGGGGAGTTGAAACCCAAATAGCGAGGGACAAGGTCCTCTGCCGCGTCCCCTGCGAGTAATTCCGTGAGGCGCTCCAACATCCTTAGCGCGCCCCCTCCGCCTCGGATAGCCTCTTAAAGTAACTCGATACGCGCTCCTTATAGCGCTCGGGGATATCGCCCTCGTCCGTCAGGAGGAATTCCTTTTCGCTCAAGTTTTTCTCTATTTCGCGCTGCAATTGCTCGGCGGCGTCTTCGAGGGGCCTGGCGACCACCTCCAAGAAGAGATCGTATTGGGGCGCAAGGGCCCTCGTGCGCCACTCGCGGCGCATCATCTCGATCCGCTCGCGAATGCGCGTCACTTCCGTTCGGAACTGAGTGCCCGGCGGCAAGAGGGTCTCTGCGTCGCGAAGGTCCCGAAGCCAATCCAGGTAGCCCCGATCCGCGAAATCGCGCATCGCGCCGCGTGGATCGAAAGCGTTGCGCGATCCGCCTGCGCGGGTAGCGTCATTGCGCTCTGTTCCGCGCGAGTCTGCTTGCGCCTGGGCCGATTGCTCGGGGCCGCCCTGCTGCGAATCGCCCTCTTGCGACCCTTGTTCCCCGCCTTCCTCGGCGCGCGCTACACGGCCTTCGGATTCTTCGTTTTCGCCCGGTGCTTGAGTATCTTGTTCCCCGCGGCCGCCACCGGCGACCTCTTCGCGATCCAAGAGGCGGTCCATGCGTTCCAGGGCCTTCTGCATTCCTTCCAGCTCGTTATCCACAAGACTTTCGGCGACAACGCGCAGCTTCTCGGCGACCTCGTCAAATTTGGTTGCGATCTTTCTCTCTTCGCGCACCGCCGAGTCCCAAATCCCGTACTCGACGAGAAGCTCAGACTCCTCAATGTCCTCCAGGATGCCTTCGCGGCTGGTTTCGCGCAACCAATCACCGAGTTTGCGCGACATAAGCTCTTGGGTTTGCCGGCTCCTCTCGGCCAGTTCGCTGGCGTCGTTCATCATGTCGACGAAGTCCTTCGCCAGCTCCTCTTTCTTCTTTTGGATGTCCACCGAGGAGTTTTCCAGCGCCTCCTGGTCGGCCATCGACGGGGACTTGTGATATTCGAGCGCCTGCTCGGACTCCTGCGCGATCCCGTGCTGCCGGTCACGGAGTTCGTCCATCTTCTCCTGGAGCTCGCGCATGCGCTGGGCCGCGGCGCCCCGGCCGAATTGCTGCAGTTGTTCCTGGATATCTCGGAGGGCGTCCATGGCCCTCGAGCCTGAGGTCCGAGCTTGCTGGAGCCTGTCGCGCTCCATCTGTTCGAGGCTACGGATCATCTGGCGCCGTGCCCGTTCGAGCGCATCCTGCGCAGCCCTGACCTGTTCGTTGCTCAATTGATCCGACGACAGTTCCTGCCTCGCTTCATCCAGACGCTCGAGATTGTTCTGCATCTCTTCTTGAAGGCGCTCGAGCTTACGCGCGAGCCGTTCGCGCTCTTCTTCGGTCTCCGCGTTCTGTAGTTCGGAGATGAGTTTCGCAAGCTCCTCGTTGACGTTCTGCTGGCGCTGAGCGAGCTCCTTGATCTTCTTTAGGACTTCGTCGGCCGCCTCCTGCTGTTCGCGCGTCAAGTTTTCCTGTTCGTAGAAGTTTCTGTTGCGCGCCATTTCCAGCTCGCTGATGTCCGGCCGGTCTTGCGCGCCACCACCACCGCCGCCGCCGCCCTGCGTCTGTTGGACTTGCGCCTGGCGGGGTTTCAAGCGGGCGATCAGGCGCAGCGCCATCTGCTGATGCACGGTGGCCTCCGACAAGTCCCCCTTCGGGTCGGGCAACGCCGCCCTGGTCAGTGCGTCGGTCGATCCACGCATGGCCTCTCGAAGTTTCAAGATGTCCTTGCTCGGCGACTGCATCATTCCCCCCGCCCCCGCCACCTGATCGAGCAATTCATCCTGCGTCTCGACGATCACGCTGCGCTTTTCGCCGAATTCCTCCTCGTCCATGTATCGCGCTACGCGCCGCAAGTTCCAGGTCGCTATGAGAACATCTTTCTGCGCCTGCTCGATATCGCCGTCCTGCATGCCGCCGCCCCCGCCTCCGCCTCCTTCGGTGAGGGCCTCGCGGTATTCGCGCTTAAACGGCCTGATCTCCAGGAAATATGGGTCGCCCATGACCTCGTACTCGCTGCGGTCCGGCTTCGTGTCCGTCGCCCAGATGGTCCAGGTAATGAAGTCGCCGACCTCGAGGCCCAAGTCCTCGAGCATGATCTGGTAGTGGCCTTCGGCTTTCAGAATCAGGTCGCTGTCCTCGTTCATCGCAATACGGACCGGCTCCCGGCCCGCTATTTCATATTGCAGGCCAAACTCGTAGAAGCCGTAGTCGTCGCTCACATTGAAGTCGAAGGGGATCTCCTCAAGCATGGTCACTTCGTTGTCCCCCCGCGGGAAATCGATGCGGATTTCGGGTGCCTTGTCCCGTGCCATGGTGATGGTGTATTCGGGATTGTATTCGCTTGGCGCGCCTTCTTGATCGACGAGCTCGATGCGGTAGGTATCGTTTCGGGTGATCGTTAGCGGGACATGCCAAGCGTTGTCTGCGCGCCGTTCGAGCGCGAGCCGCTCGCCGCTGTCGAAAACGATCTCCGCTTGTTTTATCGATTTGTTTACCCAGACTTCCATGTCGACTTTGGTGCCTTCGATGGCAGAAATGTTGCCACTGTTGGGCACCTCGCGCGAGGGCCTTCGAAGATATTCCGGATAGTGATAGATCAGGTCGATGCTTTCGACTTCGGCCGGCGTCCATGCGGTGATTTGATATACCGGCGACCGGCGGCGGCCGTACTGGACCTGATACTGTATGTCGGTCCGGATGTTCATGAACTGGTGGTAGAACACGTTGTCCTCGCCGGTCCGTTGGACGCCGGACTCCTGCCACGTGCCGCCTGCCACGCGCCATCGCATCTGGAGCGCGCGATCGCTCTTCGCAGTGCGGACCCACACCATGACGTTGTCGCCGACGCGTACTCGCACGTCGCCGGGCTCAAGGGTAAAAGGCAGCGCGATTACCTCGGCCATCTTGTCGGGAAGCATGAACCGAATGCTCGGCAACCAGAGATGGCCGAACAAGTAGACGACGATTCCGGAAGAGAGGAGCAGTGCGCTGACCGATAAGGCGAGACCGAAGGCCATGCGCCGATTGAGCACGTCGGCGAAGGATGTGGCGCGCACGATCGGCACCGTCTCCTGTAGGAAGCGCTCGATGAGCCACGGGGACGCGCCGGGGTGTTCCTCGGTGGCCAAGTCCAGCGCGCTCGTTATGCGGTTTTCCAGCTCGGGGTGATGCTCGTCGATGTAAAGGGCCACCTGCTGAAGCGTTACGGGGTTACGCAGCGCATGATAGACGATTACGGCGCCGCTGCAAATGATTGACATGACGTAGGCCGTGAAGAGGAGGCCCCCCGTCGTGCCATCCGGAGAAAGTATCGCCAGAAGGAGCGTAAACACGCAGGTCAGGCCGAAGAGGATCCAGCCGAACTGCTTGAGGTGGGCCATCCAGCGCCTGCGGCGGCACCGTCCGGCGATCTTCATCACGCGCAGACGGAGTTCCGGGTGCATCGATTTTTGCTCAGGGCCCATCACATACCCAACCCTTGCATGTTCCGGATGCTCCTTTACAGCATCAATTCCTAGGGCTGCCCGGGCGGGCACACTTCACGCCTCTAAGCGCCCCCGATAAAGCTACTTTACCCCTTTAAGGACGACATATACCAGCTTTCGATCAGAACGAAGGCCAAAAGTGCGAATAGTAGCGCCCGGCCATACTCTTTGGAAATTAAATAACCCTCGTCGTCCACGTTCGTACCGACGAGACCCGCCTCATCTCGCCCCGCCTCTAGTTGAGACGCCGTGGTGACTTTCATCAGAAATTCGGCCGTTGGGATTGGGGTCAAGTCGCCCTCCGCCGCGCGGACGTTGGTCGCGTCCACTTGCCTCCAATCTGCCGCACCGCTCAGCTTTGTCCGGAAAAACCCCGGCTCGCGAAGCACCAGACGCTCTTCTACGTCCTCGTCCGCCAGCCGAATCTCTGTGTCACCGGTTTCGCCCGGAAGCTGAATGACGCCGAGGCCGGAGTCGTCCACTACGAGTGCCTCAGCAGGGACACGCTGCCCAACCTCCCAAGTGACTGCCCCTTCTTGGAGGTCGCCTAGATAAGCCAGCGTTTCGTACAGTAGAGGCACGAAGCGTGGGTTTTTGGGTAGATTGGTCCACTCCAAGTTTACAGCGAAGGGCCAGAAGATCATGCGCCCCGCGCCCACCTCCATCTCCACCATGGCGGGCGAATCATCATCAAATCTCGCGAGCACCCGCGTCATACCCAAGCGGTGGTTCCGGTCCTCGCCCGATTCGAGTATCACGTAGTTATAGAAGCGCAGCGCGGAGAAATCATTGAATCGGGTGCCTTGGAAGGGAACGAAGATGGGGTGGTCGAGATCCACCCAGGACATGACTTCGAACTGATCGGGACGGATCTTTGAAAAGCGCAGCTTCCTCGCGGTAACGCCACGACCTTCGAATAGAACGGTGTTCATAAGCTCGGGTTCCATAGAGCCGTTGAGAACAAAGAGGACCTGTCCTCCTTCGCCGGCGAATTCGAGCAGCGATCGCATCTCGTCGGCACGGGCGCCTTCAAGGTCGCAGGCCACGATCACCTTGGGCCGCTGGCGGGGGTTGTCAAGATACTCCTGCAGCGCTTCAGGTCTGATGGTCTCCGTTGACCACGGGCCTTCATCGGGTTGCGTAGGCAGTGCCTGCTGGAAAAACCACGACGCTGGCCAAAGTTCATTGGGCCGGTCCTCGGCGACAATCAGGACGCGCATTTTTCGAGGCGGGTTCCAGGCAAAAAACCTTCGGTTGTCTATGCTGAGGTCGTCGTCTTTCAGTTGAATGTAGCCTTCGAGCGTCCCGGATACGGAGGGATCGAGGCGGAAAGAGGTCTGCGTAGCACTCCGGGCCCTTACGGACAATGTGTGTTGCTCCAGCGTCTCGCCGTTCAACACGAGTGAAACATCGAGATCCTCGACGTCTCTGTCCGACCAGTTGCGTATCTTTGCGAGGACACGCAGGCCGTCATCGGCCGATTTTCGGATGTGCGTATCGGTAACGGCGTGGTTGCGGGCGGAGTCGGCCTGTACCGCAACCACTTCCAGCTCGACCGACGGCGGGAGCTTCCACCCGGCGTGATGCTTCGGCATGCCGCTTTTCTGAAGGTCGGATATAAGGTGCAGGATCAGCCGCTCGCGTTCGCTGGCTTGTTTGGCCACGCCGGCCCCCGCGGCGCGCTGATGGGCGAGTTCAAGGACGCTCAGGTAGGCAGTGCCTTCGCTGCCCACCTCCGCGGCGTCAATCGCCCGCCGGGCGGCCTCTTTCGAGCCTGCCTTTGCGTCGGTGTCCGAGACAAAGGGGGCTACGACCTTCAACGTCTGTGCGAAGGTCATCACACTGATCGGCTCGTCCGCCGCGATATCTGAGATTATGCCCCGCGCCGCCCGCTTCGCCCGCGCGAATACGCCCCTAGTCCCCATGCTGTACGACGTGTCAAGTAGAACGACGTGCCGCACGGGTCCGAGCTCGCTGTCATCCGCTGCGAGGGCTTTCCAATAGGGGCGCGAAAAGGCGGCTGCCAAAAGCAGGAGAAGGAGCATCCGGAGCAGCATCAGCAGGATGTGCTGGATTCGCCGCCGCTCGATCACTTCTTTATGTATGTTTGGGATGAACATGACGCTGCTGAAGCGGATGGGTTCGCGTTCGGGGCGGCGGATTTGATGGATCAGATAGGGGGCGATTAAGAGGCCCGCCCCGACCAGGAATAAGGGTGCGAGTAATGAAAATCCCATCAGCGCCCTCCTCCCTCAGCCCGTCTTGATTTCAGGCTCGAGCGGATTAGCGCGTGGTTGCGATGCTGCAGGAAGAAATGCAGCGCTCGGTCCAGCGGCTCTGTCGTGGTGAATTCAGCGATATCGATCTCGTGGGCCAGACATTCCCTTCGAATTGAATCGAAATGCTCCCGCCGGTTCCTTAGGTAATTATCTCTTACCGCTTCAGGCACGGCGTATTGTTCGTCTCCGCTTTCCGCGTCGATAAAAGTTGCAGACTTATCGAAGGGAAAGGTCTGCTCAGCGGGATCGCTAATCTGGAGCACGACCACGTCGTGGCGCCTGGCGCGCAGGGATTTGAGGTGCTCAATCATTTCATCCATCGGATGGAGCAAATCGGACACGAGCACGACCATCCCTCGGGGCTTTAGCACGTCTCCCAGATAGTGCAGAGCCCCGGCGGTATCTCCCGTGCCTTGGGGCTCGAGATTATCCAGCTCGACGAAAATGCGCCTTAGATGAAGGGCGTTGGACAACGGCGGGATGTACTGGAGCAGCTCCTTGTGATAGGCGATGAATCCCGCCGCGTCGCGCTGGCGGTGCAGCAGCATGGCCAGGCAGGCGACCAGCATACGCGCGTAATCGAACTTGGTGAGGCCAGCACTCGCATAATCCATCGACGCGCTGCAGTCCAGGAGGAGCGTACACCGGAGCGTCGTCTCCTCTTGATACTGCTTGATGTGCAGGCGGTCGGTGCGGCCGTAGAGCTTCCAGTCGACGTTGCGCAAATCGTCTCCCTGTGTGTAGGGCCGATACTGGGCAAATTCGATGGATGAGCCGGAATGGGGGCTCCGGTGGAGCCCAGGCATTACCCCCTCGACCACCGTGCGCGCGAGCACTTGCAGGTCTGCGATCTTGGCGAGTTGCTCGGGATCGATGATTTGTAAGCTTGTCTCTTGCTTCGTCACTGCGGCCGTCCGCGTACTCCCTAGGACAATCCAGACCTCACTTCTTGGACAGTCTCAAGTAGTTTCTCGATAATGTCTTCGACGCTAACGTGGTCCGCCTCGGCGCGGAAGTTTGTCAAGATACGATGGCGCAAGACGGGCGGGGCTAGGGCCTTGATGTCCTCCACGGTCGCGTGGTAGCGCCCTTTAAGCAATGCCCGCGTCTTGGCGCCCAGGATGAGATTCTGCGTGGCGCGCGTTCCGGCGCCCCAACTCACCCAGTCTTTCACGAAATCCGGCGCCGTCTCGTTGCTGGGGCGGCTCGCTTGCGCCAGTAGCACTGCGTAGCGGGCCACCGGCTCTGCGATGGGCACCATCCGGACCAGGCGGTTGAAATCGAGCATGTCCTCGCCGGTGAAGCACTGCTCCACCTTGCTCTCTACGCCGGAAGTTGTCCGTTCCGCGACCTCTAACTCTTCGTCCTGGCTGAGATAGTCGATGCGGACATTAAACATGAAGCGGTCAAGTTGTGCCTCCGGCAGCGGGTAGGTGCCTTCCAACTCGATGGGGTTTTGCGTCGCCAGCACGTAGAAAGGTTTCGCGAGTAGACGGAGTTCGCCTGCGACCGTGACCTGCCGCTCTTCCATCGCTTCGAGCAGCGCGGCCTGGGTCTTCGGGGGCGTACGGTTGATTTCGTCCGCCAGAAGGATGTTCGTGAAAATCGGCCCGTTGATGAAGCGCAATTCACGATGTCCGCTGCGGTCTTCGTCGATGATTTCCGTGCCCGTAATGTCCGAAGGCATCAAATCCGGTGTAAACTGGATGCGTTTGAATTCCAGATCGAGGATCTGCGCAATCGTGCGGATGAGCAGCGTCTTGGCGAGGCCCGGCGCGCCAGTGATGAGGCAGTGGCCGCCCGAGAACAGCACGATCAGCAATTCCTCGATGACGTCGTCTTGTCCGACGATGACGCGCCGAATCTGTTCGAGCATCTTTTCGCGGCCCGTCATCAGTTTGTCGCGGGCCTCCTCCTCGAAAGGTTTTTCCTGTACGGGCAGATCAGGCGGTCCGCCCGCCGCCGCCGTCTCGGGATTTCGGGGTTGAGGATTCGCTTGCAATGATCGGCTCTCCCTTCCGTTGTGCGGTGCAGCCATTCGCAGCAGAGGCTCTACCGGGCCCAGCCCGATACATATTACACCACGATACACGCTCTTCAGTGCGTCATCGCGTACACGACAATGTTGATACCCATTGGATAGGCCTTCTTGACCGAGATCTCTCTAAAGTAATCCTCATTCCAGCCCTCGCGTTCCCAACCATCGCCCAAGTCCGTATTGTGGCAAACTAAGACCATCAGGCGCCCGTTCTTGTCGTGGATACCTTTGTAGTGCGGTGTGGCCGATTCCGCACCGCGCTCACTCGTATTGCCGCCATAGGACCACGTTCCGGGGTTTGGCACCTGGGGTTTCTCGTCGAGCACAAAGACGCAATTGAAGATGGGATGCTTCAGAGGCAGTTCCAGCATGCGATATTCAACGGGATCGAAGACGCGCGCGATTTGCATCGCCCAATTGGCCCATTCGCGTTCGCCCCAGAAGTCATCCACCATCAAAAAACCGCCGCGGAGGAGGTAGGATCGGAGCGCAGTGACTTCCGCCTCTGAAAACACCAGATTCCCAACTTCGAGCATGTAGATGAATGGATAGTCGAAAAGCGCTTTGTCCGTGAGATCGATGACTACGTGGTAGTAGCCGCCATCTTTGGTGCGTTGAACGTTGACGGTCGTCAACTCAGACAAACGCCATGAAAAATGCTGGTCGCTCTCCGGGTAATCG
>JASJYE010000272.1 GCA_030123645.1 Candidatus Hydrogenedentota bacterium
TTTCTTGCGGCGTATCTCCAAACGCAGCTGGAAGTTGCGCAGGTGTCTCGATAAACATCCTCAACTGTGGGTCACAGCACTAGCAGTAGGCCTCCCGGTGCTCAGGATCCATCTTGTTGAATTCCGCCTCGGCCTCCTCAGGAGGAAGGGCCTCGATACTGCCATCCGGCCGTTGCACAACGCAGCCCGACTGCCGGAGAATCTTCAGGTTCTTCGCTGTTTCCACCTTGTCCCCCCAGCAAATCAACTGACAGTTGCCACAGGTCAGAACTACCTTGGGCAATACCCGGTCGGGCTGGCTGTGAAGCTTCAACGTGGATTTCGCGCCACCGGGCATAGGTGGACGCTTCTTCTGCTTCTCGATGGCCTGGCGGTACACCGGATCCAGTTCCTCGTCGCTGTCGCCTTCGGGCAGGATCATTCGTCCCGGAGACCACGTCGACCATTTCCCCGACTTGTGGAGCCCCGTAGCGCCGCCGCAACACATGAAGCACCGGGAGAGATTCCTGCGCGCCGAATACGTGAAATCAACCCCGCCAATGGTGACCGTCGTCGACTTCTCTTTGTCGAACATCTCCGTGGCGCAGGACGCCACGCAGATTTTGCACTTGTCGCAAAAACCTTCGCCTTCGGGAATCGCGTCCGTCGCTTCCAGTTCCGCCGTCGTAATAATCGTCCCGAGCATAATCGTGGTGCCAAAACCTTTGATGCCCACGTTCCCGGACCACCCGAAGGAGCCCACACCCGACCGCACCGCAATATAGCGGTGGCTGATGTCTGGGTACTGGCCCTTTTCCCAGCCCTCTATTTCCGTACGGTACTTGAGGTTGGCCGTCGTACCCTTCGACGGATATCCTTCCTCGCTCAACATGTCCGCGCATTCCCACGACAGCGCCTTCGTGTACGCAAAGGCGTCCGCATCGTCCTTTTCATGAGAACTGCGGTCTTCTTTCGCCAGGAATGGCCGGATGTAATCCTTATTTAGCGGAAAGGCGAAACTCACCGCAGACTTGGCGCCCGGCAACTTGTACGACAGATCGACGCTAGGAGGCCCGCCGTCCAGCGTTTCTACCGTGGCAAAACCGACCTTGATCGCCCCCCTCGAAAGCAGGAACTCTTCGATGCGCTGGTTCAGTGAAACCGCTTTGGATTGAGTGATAGCCATGAAAGCACCCTTCATACATTCAACCGAAATTTCCTATATAGACCCGCCGCGACCGCGTCAGGCCCCTCACCGGCTATTCTAGTCGCCTTTGCCAAATTCGTCAAGGCGGGATTATTTCGAGTTCAACAGGCGTTTCGACCATATGCGGCTCACGGCAAGTGAACTTTAGACATTCCCCAACAGGGCTTGCTACACTTGCTTAGCTAATTTCAGCAAATTCGTTAAGCCCGGAGTTCCCAAATGCTTACAGACAGTCAGATCCTGGACTCAATGCGAGGCATCATCGATCCCGATTTTGGGAAAGATATCGTCTCCCTTGGGTTTATAAAAAACGTCCAGATTACCGGCGGCGACGTCAGCTTCACAGTCGAACTAACCACCCCCGCATGCCCCGTCAAAGACCAGTTCAAAGCCGATTGTGAAAAAGCCGTGAGCGCCATCCCCGGCGTTTCGTCGGTCGTCGTTGAAATGAGCGCCATGAAACCCAAAAAAAAGCCCGGCATGGGAATCAACACCCTCCAGCGCGTCGACACGGTACTCGCCGTCTCCTCCTGCAAAGGCGGCGTAGGCAAATCGACCATCGCCGCCCAGCTCGCCTGCGCCATACAGCGAGAAGGCCTTCGCGTCGGCCTACTCGATACCGACATCTACGGCCCGTCCGTCCCGACCTTATTCAACATCCGCCAGCCCCAAATTATGATGCGCGACAACATGCTCATCCCCCTCGAAGTCGACGGACTCAAACTCATGTCCATCGGATTCGTGATGGGAGACGCGCCCGCCGTCATGCGCGGTCCCATGGTCTCCGGCTACGTCCAACAAATCCTGCAACAGACCGACTGGGGCGATCTAGACTACCTCTTGATCGACATGCCCCCCGGCACCGGCGACATCCAACTCACCCTCGTCCAGCAGGCCGCCTTCGACGGCGCCATCATCGTCACCACACCGCACTCTCTCTCGCTGGTCGACGTCGCGCGCGGGATCCTGATGTTCGAAAAAGTCAACGTCCCCGTCCTCGGTATCGTCGAGAACATGGCCTACTTCATTTGCGACAACTGCGAGAAAAAGCACTACCTATTCGGCCAGAGCGCGCAGACACTAAAGGACCGCTTCGGACTCGATACCCTCGCACAATTTCCAATCATCGAAGGCATTTCAAACCTTTCCGATACCACCCTCGGAGCCGATCTCGCACCCCTCAAGGAACTGACGAACAACCTCCACCGTGCAGTCGGTAAGCGGCGCATACAGCAAGAGGCCCTTCCCATTGTGACCCCCCAGCCCGGCCACATTCGCGTCCAATGGCCCGACGGCTCCGAAGATCAGCTGCTAAACCGCGATGTCCGCGCCGCCTGTCAATGCGCCGCATGCATCGAGGAATACACCGGACAACAGATACTGGATCCAGAAACCATCGCACCCGACATCCAAGCCACCTCCATCGACACCCTCGGCAATTACGCCGTCTCTATCGTCTGGAACGACGGCCACAGCTCCGGCATCTTTTCCTGGGAACGCCTCAAAGAGATCGCCGCAGGGGTGACAGCATAAAGCTCCTACCAGCCCTAAGCTAGAGCATTTTAAGACTTTGCCGATACGTGTGCTGCTGCCGTGTCGTCGTCCGAAAACGGGTGCCACCGCCAAACTTGTTTGGGGGTGTCTTGCGCCGCATGCATCGAGGAATACACCGGACAACAGATACTGGATCCAGAAACCATCGCACCCGACATCCAAGCCACCTCCATCGACACCCTCGGCAATTACGCCGTCTCTATCGTCTGGAACGACGGCCACAGCTCCGGCATCTTTTCCTGGGAACGCCTCAAAGAGATCGCCGCAGGGGTGACAGCATAAAGCTCCTACCAGGCACAGGCCAGTGCTGTGATTTAGGCTGCTGGGACATTATGATTCGCTCGAAAACAGAGCAAGAAAAGGACTGATGCAAGCGAAGCGAGGTACGAGCGAAGACGTGTCTGTCCCTTTCTTGCAGCGTATCCCCATACACAGCGGGCCGTTGCATGAACGTCGTCAATTTCGAATCGAACCACTAGTGGATAGCTCATCTTGAATTTGGGCGTAGGATGGGCTTTAGCCCATGCGGAACTTGGCAATTCACCACGAGCGAAGCACGAATCGACCTCAAACGCCTATACCCGAGAATTCAAACTTGACTAACCACTAGTTGCCCTCTTTCGCCTCCTCGAGCGTATACCACCGGCCGGCGACCTGAAAGATAGCACGTACTGGACGTTGCACGATTCTCTTTATATCTGGATCGAGGGCGATGAGCGCCTCGACATCTTTCGAGCCGCGCTTCAGAAGCGTCGTCGGCTCCCCGTCATACCCTGTCTCTACCCAGCTTCCATCGGCCTCGACTTTATAGCTGCGGATGCGCACCGTCTTTATCGGCGTCAGCTGATCCAACGCGAGCTCAACCCGGTCCTCGAAACGGTCCGCCAAACTTCGCTCTCCATCGGCCACACCCCCGCCGACGAAGCCAAGCCTCCGCGCCGAGCTGGCTGTCTTGCGCAATTCCATATCAGCCGGTTCCTCGTTGAATGGCAGGCCAAGGATCTCGTTCCTCTCCTGCAAGGCCTCGCTCAACGTCAGCACCTGCCCTGCGTCCGCACTCGTCAACCTACTCTTAGCCTCGAAAAGCGCAACCTCCTTCGACCTAACCTGCGACGACTCCTGCGCCTGCACGCGGACGCCTCGCGACGGGACGGCAGCATCGGCAGCCGTGCGGCTGCCCGCTAAGCGTCCCCCGCGTTCCCCGGCGCCAACCTCATCCAAGTAACCAAGCGATTCAATTTTGTCCTTCGCTAATTCTTCCTTCACCGCCCTGGGCTTCGGTTGAGATTGGAAATGGGCCGCATCAAATTCGGCTGCTTCAGGCGCATCCATCCGGTCGTTCATGAACCTCTCCCGAGCATCGTCGGCGTCCGCAAGCAGCGCGTCCTGCTTGTCATCCACCACCGGCGCGCTCGACGGTTCGGCCGCAAGCGCCTCTTCACTCACACCAAAATCTGGCGCTTCCGCGGGCGCCACTGGAGCGCCCGCCGCAGG
>JASJYE010000023.1 GCA_030123645.1 Candidatus Hydrogenedentota bacterium
CAAACAACTTACGCGGCGAATCACTAATGGGCTGTGAGCTATCCGGGTTAGCGCTAACAGTCTGTCGGACTTTGTTTGTAAGTCCTTTGTTTTCAATACTATAACGTGTTCACGTAGAAAAATAGAGCATTGATACATAAGGACTTACGGCGATGGGTGCCCCGAAGTCTTGCAAACTGCTGGCCCGCCAAAGAATGGACAGAAGTGTCTCTAATTGAGACACTAGTTGAGACACCTAGCGGCAGGGCGCCTAAGCGATTCTAGGCTTAAGTCGTTGTATATGTCGAGGTTGGCGAGGGGCTGATTCCTGGCACGCGAGTTGCTTCCAGAAAAGCTGAATGGACAGCACAAACTCATGGAGGATATGGAGATGAGATACGGAGGCGATTACGACGACGCGGTTAGTGTTATCGATGTTTGGCTGCAGGAGCACCCTGAGAGAAGACCGTGGGAGCGTGAGGAGTTCGATGTGCCGATGGATCGGGAATTGGATCTCGACGGTCTCACACCGCTTAAGAAGCCCGAAAAGTTTTCGCCGTACTCGTACGTCTAGCTCAGTTCCGTGTCCTCGTGGTTGCCGTATCCGCCTCCGCCAGGCGTCTCGATGATGACCACGTCGCCTGCGCGGACCTCGAGGCGAGTATGGGCGTCCAACTTCTGCATTACGCCGTCCCGGCGCAGCCAGTTCTGTCCCGGCTGTCCCGGCTCGCCCCCGTTGACACCGTAGGGCCGGGTCGTCCGTCGCCCGGAGAGAATTCCGAGGGACATTTCCTCTAAGAATTCCAGAGCGCGGGTAACCCCGTCGCCCCCGTGCCGGCGTCCGCCGCCGCCGCTGCCCCTGCGTATGGAGAATTCCCGGAGCACGACAGGATATCGGCGTTCGAGGACCTCCGGATCGGTGATTCGCGTGTTGGTCATGTGTGTATGAACGGCGGAGGCGCCGTCGAAGTCCGGGCCAGCACCCGCGCCGCCGCAGATGGTCTCGTAGTAAGCCCAGTCGCCGGTGCCGAAGGTGAGGTTGTTCATCGTGCCCTGGCCGCCCGCCAGCGCGCCGAGCGCCTTGAAGACCACATCTACGACGCGCATTGACGTCTCGACGTTGCCCCCGACGACCGCGGCCGGGTATGCGGGGGACAAGAGACTTCCCTCGGGGATTCGCAACTCGATGGGGTCCAGGCATCCACCGTTTAGCGGAATGGCGCGGCCGACGAGCACGCGGAAACAATAAAGGACGGCTGCAATGACGACCGCGCGCGGCGCGTTCAAGTTGCCGTCCAATTGCATGTCTGTGCCATCGAAATCTACGACCGCGCGCGATCCTTCGATAGTAATTTTGCAGGCGATTCGCGCGCCCGAATCCAAGTGATCCTCCGCGGTGTAGACCCCGTCGGGGATTGCTTCGAGCGTCTCTTGCATGGCGAGCGCAGCGTTTCGCCGGACGTGGCCCATGTAGGCCTTCACGACATCCACGCCGTATCGCGCGCACAACTCGCCTAGCAATCGTGCGCCCGAGGCGTTCGCTGCGACCTGTGCCCGCAGATCGCTCAGCCGTTCTTCGATGTTCCGCGCCGGGTACGGGCCTTGCGTGAGCAGGGCCACGGTTTCGTCCTCGTGAAACTGCCCCTCCGACACGAGGCAGAAGTCATGAATCAGCACGCCTTCCTCGTCGATGGACTTGGAAAAGGGGTCCATGGAACCGGGCGCTACGCCGCCAATATCGGCGTGATGCCCGCGGTTCGCGACGAAGAAGACCCGGCGATCTTCGTCGTCGAAGACCGGCGACACGACGGTGAGGTCGGGCAAATGCGAGCCCCCGTGATAGGGGTCGTTGGTCAGGTAGACGTCGCCCGGCTGCATCTCCTTGCCACGCTCGGCCAAAATCGCGCGTACACTTTCGGACATTGCGCCGAGATGGACGGGAATGTGCGGGGCGTTCGCGATAAGCTCTCCGTTCTCAGAGAAAATTGCGCAGGAAAAATCCAGGCGCTCTTTGATATTCACCGAATGGCTCACCCGCTCGAGCGTCTCGCCCATCTGCGTGGCGACGGACATAAACAGATTGTTGAACAGTTCAAGCATGACCGGGTCGCTTTCCGTCGAAATGCGCGGCGCCTCTTCGGCGTGGACGTGGCGTAACAGGAGATGGCCCCGGCTATTCAATTCGGCTTTCCAACCAGGATCGATGACGATGGTCGATACGTCTTCGATGACCATCGCCGGTCCTTCCAGGCGATGGCCGGGTTCGAGATCGCGACGCCGATACACGGGAGTCGACGTGGGTAGGGGACGGCCATCCGGGCCGTCGAAATAGACGGTTACATGGTCGATCGCCAAATCGTCCGGCACCTTCGCATCCACGAGGGGCCGCTCGGTTTCGTCCGGCTTAGCGCTGCGGCCGATGGATTCGACGCGTACGTTTACGACCTCTATCGGATGGCCGGCCTTGACGAAACCGTATAGCGCGCTATGACGAGACTCGAAGGCCCGACGCAGATCCTCGCCGGATTTGACGACGACATTGAGGTACGCGTCGACACCCATGTAACGAAGGTCGACGGAGCGAATGTGCGCGATTTCATCCTCGGTAAAGCCTTCCTCGAGCAAGGCAACGGCGCCTTTCGATTCGAGTGCCTCGAAGCGTTGAGAGAATGCTGCTGCCGGGTCGCGGCCGAGTTCTTGCAGGACGGCTTCGACGCCGGTGTGAATGCCGTCAGCGAGGCCCATTCCATAGGCGCTGAGAACGCCGGCGAAAGGGTGGAGCAGGATGGTTTTCATGCCCAAGGTCTCGGCGATGGCGCAGGCGTGCTGCGCCGCAGCGCCACCGAAGCAGACAAGGGCGTATTCCTGAACGTCGTAGCCTTTCGCGACGCTGATTTCCTTGATGGGCTTCGCCATGTTCTCGTTCGCAATTCGGACGAAGCCCGCGGCGACTTCCTCGACGGTCATGGCTTTGCCTGTCGCGCGCTCGACCTCGGACCCGAGTGATTCGAGGCGGGCGTGGGACGCTTGGGCGTCGAGCGGCTCGGCGGCGTCCGGCCCGAAACACGCGGGAAAATGCGTTGGTTGGATACGGCCGAGCACGAGATTCGCGTCGGTGACTGCGGCAGGCCCGCCGAGCCGGTAGCACGCCGGCCCGGGACAGGCCCCGGCGCTCTCCGGCCCGACGACGAAACGGCCGCTCTCAAACTTGAGGAGCGAGCCGCCGCCGGCTGCGACGGTCTGGATGGCCATCATCGGGGCTTTGAGGCGCACGCCTGCGATCTGCGTCTCGAACACGCGTTCGTAGCGGCCGTCGAAGCGGCTGACGTCGGTCGAGGTGCCGCCCATGTCGAAGCCGATCACTTTTTCGAGGCCGGCCAGCGCGGACACGTGTGCGTGCGCCACGACCCCCGCGGCCGGGCCCGACAAGACAGCGTTTTTCCCGCTGAAGCGCTCCGCATCCGTCAGGCCGCCATTGGACTGCATGAAACGCAGGCCGACCTCGGCACCCAACTCGTTTCGTAATCCTTCGACATAGTCCCTCAGGAGCGGCGTGAGGTAGGCGTCCGCGGCGGTAGTGTCGCCTCGTCCGACGGCCTTGATTTCGCGGGCCACCTCGTGGCTCAGGCTCACCTGGGCGAAGCCCATCTCTCGCGCGATCTCGCCTGCCCGGATCTCGTGCTGGGGATAGGCGAAACTGTGCAGGAACAACACGGCGATGGATTCGATGCCCTCGTCCTTGAATCGGGACAGGGCTCTACTTAGTTCTTCCTCGTCGAGGGCGGTGCGGACCGTGCCATCGGCCAATATGCGCTCAGGGACTTCCGCAATCCGGGCCGCCAGCGATTCCGGCTTGCGAATTTCGAGCGCAAAAATATCAGGACGGTCCTGATAGCCGATCTCGAGCAAGTCGCCGAAGCCCTGGGTCGTGAGGAGCCCTACACGGGCCCCCTTACGTTCGAGCAGGGCGTTCGTGGCCAGGGTCGTGCCCATCTTGATCCATGCGATGCGATCCGTTGGCACCGCCTCACCCGGCGCCACTCCGAGCACCCTTCGGACCCCTTCGAGCGCCGCGTCGGAGTACTGTTCCGGGTTCTCGCTAAGCAGCTTCCGAACGTGGATGGTCCCCGCAGGGTCCTTCGCGACGACGTCAGTAAACGTCCCGCCCCGATCGATCCAGAACTCCCAGCGGCCCGGGGAAGTTACCTGGTCGTCAATGCCCTCTCGTCTTTGGTCTTGTCCCATCTCCCCTCGCAGGGTGCCACCGCCAAACTCGTTTGGGGGTGTACAGTTAGCCATTCTACCGCACCCCCAAACGAGTTTGGCGGTGGCACCCGAAGCGCCCAGTCTAGCATGCGCGCACTCTACGGAGAACGCTTGCGCGGGCGGTTTTCCGTAGGCACAATGGCGTGGATCGCGAAATGATACGACACTCAGAGGGAATCCCATGAAATTGATGAAGAGCTTAGTCATTATCGCCACGATCATCGCCGTGGCCCCGCTCGCTTCGGTTTACGCCGAAGACGCCTTTACCATTAGCACGGACCAAATCTACGGACATAAGGCCGGGATGGCGTTGACCTTCGATGTCATCCGACCCACGGAAAATGCGAACGGCGTCGGGCTGTTGTACATGGTCAGCGGCGGCTGGGTCTCGAGATACTTCGACCTCGAGCGCGCCATGTCCGATTCGGGGAACCAGCGGGGGCGGTTCTCGAGTCTTGTCGATAGGGGCTATACGCTCTTCATGGTCCGCCACGGCAGCAGCCCGTACTTCAAGGTGCCGGATGCAGTTAAGGACGTGCGCCGGGCCCTTCGCTACATTCGCTACCACGCTGCCGACTTCGGCGTCGATCCGGAACGTCTGGGGGTCTTCGGCGGAAGCGCCGGCGGGCATCTCTCGTTGATGCTTGGGACGACTTCGGACAACGGCGATAGCGACTCGAAGGATCCCATCAGCCGGACTCCGGCGAGAGTGGCGGCGGTCGTGGCGTACTTCCCGCCGGTGGATCTGCGAAAAAGCGTGGGCCCGAGTGACCGCTTCCCGGCGCTCGATTTCGACCCGGACCTGGCGGCCTCCATCTCCCCCATCCTGCATGTGACGGCAGACGATCCTCCGACACTGCTGGTGCACGGAGACAAAGACACGCTCGTGCCGCTTAGCAACAGTGAGCGCATCCACGCTGCCTTTGAAGCCGTGAACGTGGTCTCGCATCTTATCGTTCTTGAGGGCGCCGGTCACGGCTTCCGGGGCGAACACGGCAGCCAAGCCGCGGCGGCATTGACGGATTGGTTCGATCGGTATCTGCTACGTCAGAGCACCGAATAGAGCACCTTAAGTTTATACAGGTCTCTTTGCCGCTACTGCGTAGTCGGCCGTCAAAAGGGTGCCAATACGAGACCGGACCTTCCGGCGCCAAACTTGTTTGGGGGTGCGCTCGAAGCTATCACCATACACCCCCAAGCGGTGCTTGGCGGTGGCACCCGTGACTTCCTTTTCCTTGCCGGCCTTGTGCCCGAATGTCCGGTCTCGTACCGCACGAAACGTATTACCTGAAGGTAAAGCGCTCTAGAGGTGGGGTCGAAGCGGCGGGGCGTTCTCGGCGGTTACATTCCGAGCGTCGCTTCCAGTTCGGACAGGAAGGTCTGAAGCCGCCGCTGGTTCTTCTCGTCGATGCTTATGAATTCGGCGCCCGTGGCATAACCGCCTTTGGCTTCCTTGTATTTGGACCAGCGGACTTCGGCTTGGGCCTCGATCGTCGAGCCGTCATAGATCTTAACGCCCACCTTGAACTGTGAGCCGGGTTTCAATTCATACTTCGTAAATAGGAATACGCCCCCCTGGCTCAGATCCAATACGCGCCCTCGAATAGAGTGCGATTCCGTTGTCGTATAGTCGGAGTTGCCGGGCGAATGCGAGACCTCCACTTCGAGCACGGCTTTGCATGTATGGCGTATCGCCTGCCGCAATTTTCGTTCGCGCACGAGTTGAGCCGGTTTGACTCCGGTCTTTTTCTCGATAAGCTCGGCCAGCTCGCGGTCGGCCTGCCGCCGGATTACTGAGCGCCGCTCGTCCATAATCCGCCCCCCCTTTGCGATTGCTCTTTCGAAGCCACCCCGCACCAGTCAGTATAGACGAAAGCGTGGCCCAGGCGCGACAGCAATCAATCGAGCCACACCAATAGTACATCGATTCCCTAAATCATTGCCTTTTTCCCCTTCGTTCCCAAAGAATCCGGCGCCTATCCGCATGTTCCACGGCCGGTCACAGGAAACGGCCGCGTCTCGCAGTTCCTTGTGCGCGTGGCGTCGATTCGACCATAATGCGTCTGAGGCGTCACGGGGGATGTCGAGTGGAAAGCGTTCTGGTCACGGGTGGAGCGGGCTTTGTGGGCTCCGGACTCGCCCTTCGCATAAAGAGAGAGCATCCCAAGACCCGTGTCATCGCGCTCGATAACCTCAAACGCCGCGGCTCGGAGTTGAACCTGCCGAGGCTTCGGGAGGCCGGGGTCGATTTCGTGCACGGCGACATCCGCAATCCCGAGGATCTCGAAGGGGCCGGCGGCGTCGATCTGACCCTCGAATGCAGTGCGGAGCCGTCCGTGCTTGCCGGCTACGGCGCTTCGCCGGGCTACGTGATCGACACGAACCTGGGCGGAACCATCAATTGCCTTGAACTCGCCCGCAAGTGCAAGGCCGCGGTGCTCTTTCTTTCAACGAGCCGCGTGTATCCCACAAGGACCCTGAATGAACTGAACTTCGTGGAGGAGGACTGCCGGTTTTCCCTTAGCGCCGAGCAGACCGTGGCCGGTGTTTCTGACAAGGGCATCTCAGAGGGCTTCCCGCTTGTCGGAGCCAGGTCGTTGTATGGGGCGACGAAACTATGTTCGGAACTGATCCTGGAGGAGTACCGGGACGCCTATGGATTGACGGGCCTGGTAAACCGTTGCGCTGTGATCGCTGGTCCGTGGCAGATGGGCAAGGTGGACCAGGGCGTTGTGGCCTTATGGGCCGCGCGGCACGTCTACGGCGGAGCGTTGAGCTACATTGGCTACGGCGGCGCGGGCAAGCAAGTGCGCGACCTACTGCACATCGACGATCTCCTCGACCTTCTCCTCTACCAGATGGGTCATCTCGATGAACTCGACGGGGAGACATTCAACGTAGGCGGGGGACCGGGCATCAGCACGTCGCTTTGCGAACTTACGGAGCTTTGCCGGGAGATCAGCGGCAACACGATCGAGATCGGGAGCGAGCCCGAGAACCGGCCGGGCGACATTCGCCTGTACATTACGGAAAATGCACACGTCACTGAGCGCACGGGCTGGCGCCCGAAGAAGGATCTTCATACGATTGTCGAGGACACGGTCGCGTGGCTGGAATCCGACGAGGCGCGCCTCAGACCGATCCTTGGATAACGCGATGAACGCGTGAGATAGGGGGAATGTATGGAAAAGACGACCGGGGCACTCATGGTCGCGATGGTGATCAGCGTCATGGGCATTCCGATTGCATACTTCGCTGGTCAGCGCAGCGTAGAGGCGACACTGGCAGCGGAACTCACGCACACGCAATCCGAGCAGGAGAGTCTAATCGCCGAGGTGCGCCAGAAACTCACGGAGGTTGCGCTGAGGCTGGAGCTTATCGGCGCCGGGGCGGCTCAAGGCCCCATAGGCGCTGGGGTGGCGGCGACGCAAGCCCTCCAGGAGCGGCAGCGCCCGACGGAGCTCAGCAAGGCCCCGGACCCGGTCATAGACTTCGCGATCTTTGAATCTCTTGCCGTCGGCGCCACCTATGAGCGAATTGTCGACAGACTCGGCCGGGAAGGCGCGAGGACGCTCAGCATCGTGGGCCAGGACGGAACGGTAACGGAGCAATACGTTTGGGACTGGATAAAACCGGACGGCACGCCAGGCAAGATTGATCTGTCCTTCTTCGGGGGCAAGTTACAGGACAAGATTTACAAAGGGTGAGCCTGGCTAGCGCTTGAGGAGGACCTCGCCCCGGAGATAGTCGATGGTAGGACGCAGGCCCTCGCGTAGTTTGATGGTCGGTTCCCAGCCGAGAACGCGGCGGGCCTTGGAAATGTCGGGCCGGCGCTGTTTGGGGTCGTCGGCGTAGGGGAGCGGTACCGTAATGAACTCGCTGTCGCTCCCCGTCAGCTCGAGTATGGTTTCACCCAACTCGCGGACGGTAAATTCATCGGGGTTTCCGATGTTGACGGGCTCGCCCTCGTCGGACAGGAGCAGGCGAACGATGCCCTCGGCGGTGTCCGTGGCATAGCAGAAGCTGCGGGTCTGCGTACCGTCGCCGTAAAGCGTCAGCGGCTCGCCCTGGAGTGCCTGGGCAATAAAATTCGTTACGACTCGGCCGTCATCGGCACGCATCCTAGGGCCGTAAGTGTTGAAAATCCTCACGATCCGAGTTTCGAGGCCGTACTCACGCTGATATGCCATGGTCACCGCCTCGGCGTATCGCTTGGCCTCGTCGTATACGCTGCGGGCGCCGTTCGGATTGACGTTGCCCCAGTACTCCTCCTTCTGCGGATGGTGCTCAGCGGGCGGGTCGCCGTAGATCTCCGACGTGCTCGCGAGCAAGAATCGTGCAGCCTTCTCGTGGGCGAGTTCGAGGGTCACGTGCGTGGCAAATGAGCCTGCGCGCAGGGTCTCAAAGGGGATTTTCCGAAAGTCGGGAGGACTGGCGGGTGAGGCGAGATGCAGGACGTAATCGACCTCGCCTTCGATTTGGAAAGGCAGACTCACGTCCTGCTCAATAAATTGAAACTTGGGGTGTTCGCTCAAGAGGCGCACGTTCTCGGACCGCCCGGTGATGAAGTTATCCAGTCCGATAACCTCATGGCCCTCGTCAAGCAACCGGTCGCAGACATAGGACGCCAGGAAGCCCGCCGCGCCCGTCACTACCGTTCTGCCCATGAGAGTGTCCCCATTACAACGAAGAGGAGGCATTATGGCATCCCGGCGTTCATGCGTACAAGTCGATTACTTGCACGGGATTAGAGCAATTTGCGTTTACATTGGTCCCTTTGCTGCTACTGCGCCGTCGGCCTACATAAGGGTGCCACCGCCAAACTTGTTTGGGGGTGTTGTTGAAACCAATACCAGCCACCCCCAAACGAGTTTGCCGGTGGCACCCTTGACTTCCTGTTTCTTGCCGGCCTCGTACCACAACGCGCAAAACGAACCCTCTAAACTTAAAGCGCTCTAGACTACCCTTGCGAGTGGTGCCTGGAATATTCTGATATGATTCGGTAGTCTCAAGTGGAGAGTTGACGCACCGTCTCGGTGTCGCGGCGGAAGACAGGCATTCAACGACCGAGGATCTCAGTATCCCATGGCCCGCGTTCGACTGGAGATCGAAGATACGGCCCAGCATATGACGCTCAAGGCCATGCTTGAAGCGGAAGGCCATACGATCGCGCCGGAAGATCCGGAGGTCGTTTTCAACGATTCCATCGAGGGGGCTTTGTCGAAGCCTGCAGGCGTCCCGACGATCGTGCTTGCAACGGCCTCGCAGATCTCCGATGCGGTTCGCGCGATGCAGAAAGGGGTCTGGGGCTATCTCTTTGTGCCGCTGCGAGCCGGTGAGGCGGGGCTTATGGTCCAGCGGGCGTTGGCGGCCCAAGCGCGTGGCGAAGTGAAGCAGGCCGATGCCGTCGAGGCGATGAGGACGCTGGAACAGGTTGAACTCGATTACATTCGGGAGGTAGTGCGGGCGTGCAAACACAATCAGGCGCGCGCGGCGCGCGTGCTGGGTATCGGCAGGAACACGCTGTGGCGCAAATTGAAGAAGGGCCGGGGACCTGTGGAGGGGGACGGCCAGGATTAGCGCACCTTAAATTTATATAGGCCCGTTTCCTGCTACTGCGCCCGTCGGCCGTGGACCTTGCGAGCACGTGCCCGGCAAGGAAAAGGAAGCCATGGGTGCCACCGTCAAGCGCAGCTTGAGGGTGTATGGTGATGGCTTCGAAGGCACCCCCAAACGAGTTTGGCGGTGGCACCCTTTGCCGGTTGCGGCTCAGCCGCCCTTCGGGCCTATATAAACTTAAATAGAGGCATTCGCACTGCATGTATGAGCTGGGCTGGAGCCGTCTCGGGGAAGCATTCGAAAGCGAATTCGCAAAACCGAAAGGATTGTCTATAAAGGCGTGCCATATCGGCGCGGACGCGCATGAAGAGCTGGCCGTATTCGCGCGAAGGGCCTGTGGCAAAAATTGCCTGGTGATTAGCGACACCAACACGCGACGGGCCGGCGGGGATGAGGTCGTTCAGGCACTCTCGTCGGCAGGGAAGAATGTTCGCGAGAGTGTTTTTCAGTCTGAGAACTTGGATGCAACGGTCGAACTGGCGGACGAGGTGAAGGGCTTGGCGTCGTCGTCGGATTTTCTAGTGGCGGTGGGTTCGGGCACACTAAGCGATCTGGCGAAGTACGCTGGAGACGCCTTGAATCGGCCCGTGCTGCTTTACGCGACCGCGGCTTCGATGAACGGGTACACCTCGGGTGTAGTGGCGCTGGAGGTCCGCGGGCTGAAGCGCACGATTCCGTGTGCACCGGCGACGGGCGTCTTCGCGAATCCCGAACACGCCGCGACCGCGCCGCAGCCCATGGTGGCTGCCGGAGTGGGCGATTTTCTCTCGAAGTGCTCCTCGACGACTGATTGGCGCGCCTCGAACATTCTGTTGGACGAGCCCTTCGAGCCTAAGGCGCGGGAGTTTACGGAGGGGATCCAGGAGCAGGTGATCGAGCGCGCGTCTGCCATTGGGCGGTCGGAGCCGGAGGCAGTCGCGCTTGTGCTCGAAGCGCTCCTCCTCTCAGGGTTTTCGATGGTGATCGCGGGTTCTTCGGCACCCGCGTCAGGCGGCGAGCACCTCATCTCACATTACATCGACATGAAGTCCGCGCTCTACGACCTACCCCACGATCTCCATGGGGCGCAGGTGGGCGTCGCGACCGTGTACTGCCTGGGCCTTTGGGAATCCATCCTGGCTCTCGAGCCCGCGGAAATCGATATCGATGCGCTCGTCGCGCAACGGCCCTCCGAAGTTCAGGTGAAAGAATGGATCGATGAGGATTGGGGGCCGGTCGCGGCGGAGGTGCAGGCCCAGTGGGACAAGAAGAAGATGGACCCGAAGGGCTTGCAAGCCCATCTAGAAACGTTTGTCTCGTCGCTCCCTAGAATGCGCGATGAGCTGCCGGAAGATCTGCTTCCCGCCCCGGTGGTTAAGAAGGCCCTCCAAGCGTCCGGGGGCCCGGTCACGCCTGAGGAACTCAACGCGCCGATCGCAGAATACCGGAACGGCCAGCGGCGGGGCCGTTATATACGCAGCCGTTTCACGGTACTCGACCTCGCACAGGACCTCGGTATCTCATGATCTTAGTGCTACTTACAGCGCTTTTCGCACAGGAACTCCAAATCCCCTATGCCGATCTCATCGAGGACAGATCGCGGCTCCTGAGATTCACACTCGCGCTCGATGCGCTGGAGGAGGACCTCTCGCTCCTGGATCTGCACCGGGGCCTGTCGAGCTACCTCGAGACGCATCCGGCGTTGGCATTGACAGAGATCGCATATCAGGAACAGCTTCGATCACCGGCGTTTCGGAGGCTGACGGGCACTCTCGAGGAGGCTTTACCTCGAGACGCCGGTGCCCGCACGCTCTTCGAGGAGTATTACACGGCCTTGGCGCGAAGCGATGCGTTGACTTCGAGGGTAGATGCGCTCAAGCGCATCGAGATGCGCGAGGGCCGGCGAGATTCATCGTTTGCCGCCGCGATGGTCTATCTTAGGCGTCATCCGGATGACGCGCGGGTCTTCCTCGCGAACCCGCTGCGCCTCTTGCCAACGCCGGAGGCACTCTACGCGCTGCGAAATCGATTCCGGAACGATCGGGACGTGCAGACCCGATTGAAAGAGGCCTTCTGGGAGCTCGACCAGGACGCCGCCGTGCACCAATACGTCTTGCCCTGGTGGGAAATCGCCTTCGATGAATCGGGCGAGGTGGGCGCCGCATATCTTGGCCTCAACGCCTACCTCAGCCGGTTCCCGCAGCGCATTGCATGGCTGTGGCAAAGACGCAATACTGCCTGGACGGCCGATCCGCAGGCGCAATCGTGGCTCTGGCATTTCTATGGACAGATCCGCAGGAACGACTCACTACGCGACACGTATTTTGAGTTCGTGGCGGTGCTCCTCGAGAATCCGGAGTTGAAGGACACGCTCGAAGGCGGCTGGGACGAAGACCATGGCGCTCCGCAAGCGTGGCCGCCGAAAGACCGGGCGCCCGAACTCCCCCCGTTGGCGGACTCAGGAGAGGGGCAGATCGCCCTTCCCGAGCAGCCGGCCCGGCCCTCCCGCGTGGATATATTACCGAAGAGGCCCTATGTGCCCCGCAGTGGAATTCGGATCCCTGAGCGGCCGGCGCCGCCCACGCCCCCCAAGCCTAAAGAGCCTGTGCCGGGCGGCTCAGATGGCACACCGCGATGAAAAAGGAGTGCGCGCAGGCGGGCGGGATCGATGCACATTCGAGGGAGGACATCCGGCGCACCTTGATTTCGGTTTACACGTGTGCTATCCATAGACGCCTACCCCTAAACTTCTTAGAGGCAATGTATCGAGCTGCATGAAGATTCATCCATCCGCGATTATCCATCCGGACGCGCAACTGGCCGAGGATGTCGAGGTACAGGCCTACAGCATTATTGGTGCGCAGGTGAAAATCGGCGCCGGGACGCGTGTGGGGTCGCATTGCGTGATTGACGGCGACACGGTCATCGGCGAGCGAGTGCGACTTTTCAGCGGCGCGCAGATTGGCATCCTGTCGCAGGACCTCAAGCACGACCAAGGGCTTCCGGGGCGCACCATAATCGGAAACGACAGCACCTTCCGCGAATACGTTACGGTAACTTCGAGCACAATGGAAAGCGAAGCGGATTACGAACGCGTGACGACCATCGGCGACAACTGTTTGCTCATGTCGTATGTCCATATCGGCCACGACTGCCACATAGGAAACAACGTTGTGTTGGCGAGCTTCGTCGGCATGAGCGGCCACGTCACCGTCGACGACAACGGAAACATTGGCGGCATGACCGGTATCCACCAAGACGTCCACGTAGGCGAGTTCGCGTTCGTCGCGGGGATGTCGCGGGCACAGAAAGACGCGCCGCCGTACATGGTGATCGAGGGCAACCCCTGCCGCTGCCATGGGCCGAACTCGATCGCGCTGGAGCGAAACAGTTTCGACAAGGCCGCCCGGAAACGCATCAAAGAAATGTTTAAAATCATGTTCCGCTCGAAATTGAATACGACGCAGGCGCTGGACGAGATCGAGCGCTCCGTCGACAAAAGTGAGGAACGCGACCATTTTGTGGAGTTTGTCCGGCAATCAGTAAGAGGCATCACCAAATGACATTGGGCGTTTGGGCGGCTGTCCGTTGAAGGACTGTGCAACCCCGCCTTTCTGCTTCTGAACCCTGCAACACCCCTCTTTCTTACACTACCTGACCCATTCTTGCGATAGTCCCGAGGATCCGATCATGGAAGTCGTTCGTGCCGGCGTAGTCGGCGTAGGTCACCTCGGCTACCACCACGCGAGGCTTTATGCGTCGATACCGGGCGTCGAGTTGGTGGGTGTTGCCGATCTGGACCAGAAACGCGGAAGCGAGGTCGCTTCGGACTTCGAAACACGGGCTTTCCCGGACGTATCCGCCTTGCTGGAGGGCGGTGTCGACGCCGTCTCGGTGGCCGTCCCGACCGTGTCGCATGGCGATGTAGTGAGGGAAGTGCTGCGTGCCGGAGCGGACGTTCTCGTCGAGAAGCCCATTGCGAGCACGGTCGAAGAGGCGCG
>JASJYE010000273.1 GCA_030123645.1 Candidatus Hydrogenedentota bacterium
GTTTCCCGCCGCATTCTACAGGCCTTTACGTCCTTTGCGGCGATCCGTCCTGTGGCGGGGTCGGAGTGCAACGGGCGTGTGTAGTTTATAGGGGGTTGTGGGCGGGAGACGCTTCAGACGGCATGGATGGGTCGGCCGGTCGTGCGATCCACTAAGGGCACGAATGACCACGAAGAGGTTTCCTAACCACAGATGGACTCAGATTGCAGCCATCGGTGTGTATCTGTGTTCATCTGTGGACAAAAGAGGGTTGTAATCGGTGGCTGAGGCGCGGGGTCGGGTTCTAGGTCGGGGGGCAAGTGTGGTAGCCTAGGCGGCTGGTTTTGGTTTGGCGGGAGGTTCGGGATGCGCGTGTTTGAGGACATTAGCTTGAGTATCGGTAAGACGCCGCTGGTAAGTTTGGGGCGTGTCGCGCGGGGTATGAAGGCGAAGCTGTTCGGGAAGGTCGAGGGGAGGAATCCGTCGTATTCGGTGAAGTGCCGGATCGGCGCGGCGATGATTTGGGACGCGGAGGAGCGCGGTGTCCTTAAGCCCGGGGGGACAATCGTGGAGCCGACCTCGGGCAATACGGGCATTGCGCTCGCGTTTGCCGCGGCGGCGCGGGGATACAAGTTGATCGTCACGATGCCGGAGTCGTTCAGCGAGGAGAGGGTGAAGCTAATAGAGGCCTTCGGCGCGGAGGTGATCCGGACGCCGGTGGAAGACTGGATGCCGGGGTCGATTCAGCGTGCGGAGGAAATCGCCGCGGAGAACCCGGAATATTTCATGCCGCAGCAGTTTAAGAACCCCGCGAACCCGGCGATTCATTTTAAGACGACGGGCCCTGAGATCTGGCAGGATACGGACGGTGAGATTGACGTGCTGGTCTCGGGCGTGGGCACGGGGGGGACGATCACGGGGGTGTCGCGCTACATCGAGCAGGAATGCGGCAAGGCGATCGAGAGCGTGGCGGTGGAGCCGGCGAAGTCGGCGGTGCTTTCGGGCGGGCCTCTGGGGCCGCACGGGATTCAGGGGATCGGCGCGGGATTTATCCCCGATACGCTGGATCTGACGATCATCGACCGGGTTGTGCAGGTGGAGGATGAGGAGGCCTTCGACTACACGCGCCGGCTCGCGCGTGAAGAGGGGATCATCTGCGGCATGAGCAGCGGGGCCGCGTTGGCCGCGGCGATGCGCCTTGCCAACGAGGACAAGTACGAAGGCAAGAACATTGTGGTCATTCTGCCCGATTCCGGCGAGCGTTATCTCTCGACGCCGCTGTTCGGTTAGTTTCTCTTCTTTCTTTTCGGGTGAAAAGAAAGAAGCAAAGAAAAGCCGTTGTGCTGTTTCGCGGAAATCCAGGGCTTGCGCTGTCGGCACCCATGACTTCCTTTTCCTCGGCGGCCTCGCACCGGAACGTCCGGCCTCGCACTGGAACGTCCGGCCTCGCACCGGAACGTCCGGCCTCGCACTGGAACGTCCGGCCTCGCCGGAACCACCGGTCTGGTATAGCAACGCGCAAAACGTGCCATCCAAGACTAAAGCGCTCTAGCGTGATGCAGGCTGTGTGGAGGCCATTTTTGAGGTGTCGGGCGGTCCAAAGCCGGGCCGGAATTTGAGGCGATCGGCCTAAAGGATGTACGCTAGGCGTCCGTTTTGCAAATGAAATTCAGCAGGTGACTTATGACCATGGGAGGGGCGGTGAATACGCTGGGCCTTTATCGAATTGAGGACGTGTATCAGGCCTTCGGCGCCCACGTTCCCGATACGGGGCCCTCGAAGGAGGCGGCGCGGACGGCCGCAGTCGCGATGGTGATCAGCGAGCAGGCCGGTCTGGGCCTTTCGGCCCTGTTTATACAGCGGTCCGAGCACCCGAATGACCCTTGGTCGGGGCAAATGGCCTTTCCCGGGGGGGGGTTGGAGCCCTGCGACAAATCGCTTGATGCTGCGGCGCGGCGTGAGACGCTCGAGGAGATCGGCCTGGAACTGGGGGAGGACATGCTGGTTGGCCGGTTGAGTGACGTTACGGGCGGCCGGTTGAGCGTGCATAGTTTGTCGGTATCCCCGTTCGTGTTCAACCATCCCGGGCCCATGGAGCTGAAGCTGAATTACGAGGTGGCCGATACCGTTTGGGTGCCGCTGGCGTATCTGGGCGACCCCGCAAACATTCGGCCGTATTTGTTTTCGCGCGATCCCGCAGGGCGTGAGTTTCCATCGTGGCAGTACGACGGCTACACGATTTGGGGCTTGACGTACCGGATCATCGCGAACTATCTGCGTCTGTTCGGCGTGGAGATTCCCGGCGAAGGGGATGTGACCGACGTTGAGTAGCGTCCGCTCGCCGAATGGGCCTTCGGCGTGGACAAGACCTTTTCAAAGCCCTTCGTTATCCTCTCCGGCCATTCTAGGACGTGTAAATCCTGCGAAGCAAGGAAAAGGCCGTATAAGCAGGCCGCCAAGACTACTTCTCGTGGGCGGTGACGGAAAGCAAGATGATACTTTCACCTTGCATCTGAAAGTAGAGCCGGTAGTTGTGAATAACTCGTGCTTGCCAGATCGTCTTATCATCTTTTCGCCTGTGAGGGTGTAACGATGGATGACGTGGGTCAATTTACAGGGGGCACGCCATCGGAACTACGCCAATCTTTTGGTTTTATCTGAATCCAGGCAGCAAACCACTGATTGCAGAACCCGCAACAACCATTAGGAAAGCAGCGACGCCGAGCCCGGGCACGGGAGCACTTCCGAATCCGAAAAAGGAAAGCAGAGCGACGCCAAGGCATATGAGAATAGCTCCACCGACCAGCCTCGCTGCTGGCGGAGCAACTGCGTCTGTGGCGCGCGCACGCCGCTCCAATGGCGCCATCAGCAAGGCCACCGGCATTAACGCGGCATAAAGAAGGGCTATCCATATCGGACGGCTGAGCCACCACCCGGGGCTCCCGGGCTCCAGTCCCAGTCCCAGACCTCCGGCCAAGTAAGCCAGCGAGACGATAATTACCATGACGGTCAAGTGCCAGAGATAGACGGTCATGATCATGCTGTTGATCAAAACCGTGGCGGCCCAAACGCGCGGACCCGACAACAAGCGCCGCATCGGTCTTTCAATGGCTAAAAGCAGACCGAACTGAACGACACTGAGTGCCAGCAGAGTAATTTTAGGCGGAAGTGAATTGCTTAGATCCTCGTCCGGCGAACCCACCATGGCGAGAGGATATGGCCCCTTGAAGACAAGCAACAGCAGCGCCAACAACCCGAGCGCCGAGCAAGTCATGAGCTGCGCCGGGCCGCCCACACGCCCGTCCCGCCACGCATAACCCAGATGGTGAACAGCGAGCCAAATCCAGAAGTAGTTAGTCCAGCCCATCCATCGAATGTCCGCCGCAAAAAAGGCGATATCGACGAGCGCCCCGGCAGCGGCGAAAGCCCAAAACGACGCAAAACCCCAGCGCCGCCACGCGCTGTATGTTGCGGGGGCAAGTACGACAACCATGATGTAGATTGCAAGAAACCAAGTTGGGATCAATGCGGCTCGTGATGCCCCCCCAATAACGACGCCGCTGACACCGGAAACGTACAATATTGCCGCGAGTAGGGCCCAGCCCAGAAACAGGGCAAGCAGCGGCGTAACCAGGCGCGTTAGGCGCCCTGCCAGCCAATCCGCGTATCCGACCTCACGTTTACGGGCGCTTTCCAATGAGACCGCGTTCGCATAACCACCCACGATGAAGAATATCGGCATCACCTGAAACAACCAAGTCAACCATTGTGCATTGGGTTGAAATACCAGGAGATCGCTTAGAGTTAGCGATCCGTCATGGTAGTGAGGAGCGGCTATCAGCCAGTGGCCGGTGATTACTACCAGAATCGATATGGCACGAAGAAAATCAACATATCGATTCCGGTCGGTGGGCGTTTGCGCGGCCAGATCTTTGGCCTGTGACCAGATGTTCATCGTCAAGGCTCCCGGATTTGTGGTATGGGCAAGTCCTTATTGTAACTTTTTCACCGTTTGCACTGCCGCCTATTACTCTCAGGTCCTTCGCCTTGTGGATTTCTCTCCGCTTTGCGGTCGGGTTGCGTGGAAGGCCTCTATGCGGCATTATGAGGCGAAGTGATTGAGCGGGTCGCGGGAGGATTGTACATGCATGTGCCGTTTCGTGTTGTTGCGTTATGTCTAGCGTGTCTGACGGCGGGGTGTAATGCACTCGGGCCGAGGGC
>JASJYE010000274.1 GCA_030123645.1 Candidatus Hydrogenedentota bacterium
TCTGTGCGAAGCGCCTTCGCGCTCTGATTCCGGGCATCAGGCTGTTCGGATGGGGCCTAGCATTCAGCAACAATCACGATTTGGTGACGAAGTCGCTGCGCACCTTCGACGCAGTCTTTCTGGCTACGGGTTGCCGGAGCGTTTCCCGGCTTGCCGAGGTGATAAGAAACCCGAAGGCTTGGAAGACCGTAGCGGATCTTGCTTACGCGGACGGTGTCCGCTTAAATCTAACCCCGCCGGCTCCGGCGGAGGAAGGCGCGGCTCTAAGCGGCCCGGCCTTCGAGACGGAAATCTACCCGGCCATCAGGGAGCAGACCAAGGTCGAGCTATTCGACCTCGAGGAGGTCCTGCAGCCTGGGGAATCCGGGCCCAAAACGGCCAATAATAGGGGTATCCGAAGGCCAACGGGAGCGCTCTTGGAGGACATTCGGTCGCTCCAGAGGCTCTATAGTGCGCATGCCTTCCACTTGTCCGGGTGCCTGCCGAAATCGGACCATGCCCGGGACCTCGCCCGTGAATTGCTGACCCAAAAGCTCAAGATTCGTTACAGCCGCGAGGCGCACATAAGCTCCACGCCTCCAAACGCGATCGCCGAATTGAGCGCTTCAGGGTGCCGGGCGCTGGATTTCCGTATCGACACCGGCAGCCAACGCCTTCTCGACAGGTATTACGGCCATCCCTTCTACGTGACACAGATCGAGCGCGCGCTGCGCCGTTGCGCCATCTCGGATCTCTTTACGTGCACGCGCTACACCTATCCGACTCCAGAGGACGATTATCACACGCTCGCTGAAACGCTCCGGCTGATTGCGCGAAGCAATCCGGACGCGGTAATCCTCGACCTGCCCCGAAGCCCCGGGGCAGGCGGTCAGCGCGGGCCGCTCTTCCATGAATTCCGGCCCTTTGTAATGAACTCGGGCAAGCGCGCCGCGGCGGCAAACCGGGCGGCGCGGGCTGAGGTGGAAGAATTGGGTGTGGAGCTGGATATTTCAGCGCGCTTTGCATTTCTTGCCGAACTCGCGGGGCACCAGGGGCGCGAGGCTGAATTCAAAGCGCAATTGACGCATCAATTGCTGACGGGCGACACCTTTGGGCTCGCCAGTACCGTCGAGCGCATCAATGACAAGGCGAGAGCGTCTGAAAAGGCCTTTTTCATTAGACCCTTCATTCCACCACACAACGCGGTTGCGAATTAGCATGAATCAGTTCTGTCTCGAGCCCATAGTCATTACCGGGGTAGGGGTCCTCGCGTGCAACGGCATCGGCCGGAAAGCGTTCTGGAACGCGCTCGAAAACGGCCGGTCGGGGATTGGCATGATCGACCGATTCGACACGGAGAAGTTCCCCTGCAAGATTGGCGGCCAGCTCTGGGATTTCGATCCGCGCGATTTCCTCAACAAAGGCACCATTAAGCGCTGGCACCGGGCCGTGCATCAATCGGTGGCGGCGACGCGGCTGGCCTTGGACGACGCCTCCTTTGACACGCCGGGCTACGCGCCTGAGCGCGTGGCGGTCGGCATCGGAACGAGCGTCGGGAGCCCGGACGAAACCTACGAGGGCTACCGGGAAGTGTGTGAATCGCGGGGTTGGGAATTCGTTGACAAACTCGCGTCCACAGCCAACTCAGGCCACGCGTCCACCGCAAACGTCAGCTCGAATTTCGGCTTCCGCGGACCCGCGATCACGATCGCGAGCGGGTGCTCGACGGGGCTCGATATGCTTACGTGGGGCAAGGAGCAGATTCGCATCGGCAACGCCGACGCCGCGGTCGTTGGCGCAAGCGAAACGCCGCTTACGGAATGGGCCTTCGCAGGCACTTGCGCGCTAGGCATCCTGACCGAACGAAACGAGCCGCCCGAGAAAGCCATGCGGCCTTTCGACCGGGACAGCGACGGCCTGGTGCTCAGCGAAGGCTCCGTTGTCCTCGTGCTCGAACGGGCGGACCGGGCCAAGGCAAGAGGGGCGCATATTTTTGGCGAAGTCGCCGGCACCGGGTCGGCCGCGGAAGGACACAACCCTTTGATTCTGGAGCGGGACGGGAGCGCGCTCGCGCGTGCGATCGGGGCCAGCCTTGAAGAGGCGGGAATCGCACCGGAGGACGTGGACTGCGCGCATTGCCACGGCGTCGGACTGAGTAATTATGACCGCTGCGAGGTAAGCGGCTACAAGGCGGCGCTTGGCTCACACGCCTATCGCATTCCGATCTCTGCAACCAAGTCGATGATAGGGCAGGCGTATTCAGCGGGCGGACTGCTGAGCGTGGCCGGGGCGTTGATGTCGCTGGAGTCGGGGCTTATGCCGCCGACGATCAACCTTGAGACCCCGGCCCTCGAATGCGACCTCGATTTCGTTCCGAACTCACCCAGATGGAACGATCCGGAAAACGCCCTCGTGACGGCGCTCAGTTTCGGCGGAACGCATTCCGCGGTGCTCTTGCGCCGCTACGGAGAAGAAAAACGTAATGGCAGAGGGAACTGAGGTCTGAATCGGGTCCGTTGGAATCGATCCGGCTAGATCTTATGTGTAACTAAGCACCCAGCGGTGGTCATTGCCCCGCTGGCGGGGGTCGAAGCCGTCAACCTGCGACTTCGATTTCGGGGGTCAGGAAAAGTTGGAATTAATTGTCCCATCAACGCTTAATCTGCTGACGGCCCTCATCTGCTTCTGCCTCGGCGCAGCTGTACTCGCGCGCAATCCGCGCAAGATTACCAACATGGCCTTCGCGTTTCTCGCGTCGATACTGATGCTTTGGGCGATAGGCGTTTATGTGGTCATCCAGAGCAAGACGCTTCACGAGGCCCTGTTAGCGCTCCACTTCAGCGAATTCGTGGTGTGTCTAGCGCCTGCAGCCTTCTATCATTTCGTGGGCTATTTTCCCAAGGGCAAATTCGACGGCAGCCGGCACTTTCTCGTCTTCCTGTATATCTCGGGGCTCGTGCTCGGGGCCGTCACCTTCCATCCCAGCTATATTCAAGAGATCACGCTATATCCGGACAAGCCGCCCTTGGTAGTGCACAGCCCAGCGCTGATCGCTCCAGTCATTAACGTGCTCATCGCGTTCATCGCCGTTCACACGAACCTGCGGCGCAAGCTGCGCGAAACAGAGGGCTTCGGCCGGCGCCAAACGCAGTTCGTCATGACCGGCATCTATTCCATTGCGGTGCTGTCAATTCTCATCGGTATTCTCGAACCCGTTTTCAATGTGATGCGCTTTCAGGCCTATGGCCCTGTGGCGACGACGCTCCTCATGGGCTGCTTCGCCTATGCGATGGTCAAGTATCACCTGCTGGACACACGCGCGTTTGTCTCGCGCCTGCTCGTCTTCCTCGGGGCGACTGTTTTCATCATCGCCACCTTCCTTGGCTTCATGGCCCTCACGCAAATCTATGTTGGCGGGCAGGCGCAGGTCATTCATGTAATCCCCGCGCTGCTCACGGGCCTTGTCGTCTCCTTCGTCTTTCAAACCGTCAAGGACCGTGTAGCGCATTTTATCGAGGTGACTTTGCTCAGGCAGCGTTACGACGTCGACGATCTATCTTCACGCCTTGCCGGCCATGCAGCGGAGGTTGTGCAGCTCGATCGCTTCTTGAGCACGATCGCCGCGGAGATTCAAGAAACGATCGGCGTGCGCTTGGTCCGCGTGCTACTCCTGGACCCGGAAGACGATACCGTGCTTGCAACGGAGTTCACGAGCGACCCGGAGGACCCTGTCATTCGGACACGTGAGCAGAGCGTGCTGCTGGACTTTTTGCGGGAACGGCCTCAGCCGCTGATCTTGGAGCAGATTCTGCACCGGCGGCCCGACGAACGCATGATCCGGGTAGCGAGCGCCCTGGCAGGCCTGGACGCCTTCTTTTGCCTGCCGCTGATTACGGGCGACGGGCTGGTGGGCATCATGACACTGGGCCAAAAGGACACGCACGACATTTATTCTGAGCAGGAGTTGACCGCGTTCAAGGCCTTGGCCGGGCCGCTGGGGACGGCTATCGCCAACGCGCGGCTGTATCGGGAACTGGAAAAAGTGCACGTGCATCAATCCAAAGTCTTCGGCCAGATGCGCGAGGGCGTGATCGCCGTGGACACCTCGGGTAAAGTCACAACCACAAACAAAGCCGCGATAGAGCTTATCGGCGCCATCGAAGTGGGGCAGCATCTCGAGGATTTGCCCCCGGAAATCGCCGGGCTCCTTCGCACAACGC
>JASJYE010000024.1 GCA_030123645.1 Candidatus Hydrogenedentota bacterium
GGCGTCGCTCAGGATGACATTGAGGGGGGGGGTATTTGTGATGAATGGGGGCTTGGACGAAGGGGCAACCGCGTTGGCTTCGAGTGGTGGGGCAAGCCCCACCCAACGGGCCTTCTTTGGTTGCGGCGATGGCTGTCTATGCAATCCCTGCCCGAATGAGATCGTGAATATGCAGGGCGCCAACGGGCCTGTTTCCAGCGTCGATGACGGGCAGTATCGTAATCAAGTTGTCTTCCATAATCCTCAACGCGTCCACTGCCAGCACGTCCCCCCGCACGTGTTTTGGCCCGTGGGTCATAATTTCACGCGCCTCAAGGTCGAGAGGCTGGGAATGTTCCTGCAAGAGACGCCGTAAATCGCCGTCCGTCAAGATCCCCGTTAACTCTCCGGCGCCATTGGTCAAAAACGTGGCCCCAAGCCTTTTCGAGGTCATTTCGACTATCGCCTCGCGAACGCTAACGGTTTCCGGCGCAACGGGTATGTCCTCACCGGTGTGTATTAGGTCTGATACTTGGCAAAGGAGCTTCTGTCCCAGGCTTCCACCCGGATGGAGGGCGGCGTAGTCTTCTTTGCCGAAATTTCGCTTGAGCATAAATACCACGGCCAACGCGTCTCCAACGGCCATCATAGTTGTCGTACTCGACGTGGGGACCATGTCGATCGGGTCGGCTTCGCGATTTACCGAAACATCTATCACGGCATCGCTGGAAGTGCCTAGTATCGATCCCGGTCGCCCCGTGATCGCGACGATTTTTATCCCGAGACGCTTTAAGACGGGCAGGACAGCGGCGATTTCATCCGTTTCGCCGCTATACGACAGGACCAAGGCGACATCCGACGTTGAAACGTAGCCGATGTCCCCGTGAATGGCTTCAGCGGGGTGCAAAAATGCCGCGGGCGTCCCCGTGCTCACGAAAGTGGCCGCAATCTTCCGCCCCACATGGCCGCACTTGCCCATCCCACAGACAACAATCTTGCCTTCGCAGTTCCAAAGGACTTCGATAGCGTCTTCGATATCGGTGTCGGCACGCCCTAGAAGCTGCTGCAGTGCTTGAGATTCCAACTCGATGACCTTGCGAAACTCAGAGACCGCATCCATGGATAAACTCTTCATTTGACTCTCGGGAATGTCGCAGCCCGGGAGATACCCCCCCCGTCAAAGGCCACCATAGTAGCAATAGGACCATCAGCTTTCCAAAAATGGGGATCACTGAGGCTCCGCGTGCCATTCCTTGTGGGACGCGTCCGCACTGCACTATAATCGCTCACTCGATTTTCAACCGGCGCTGGACTGTCGGAAGCGGCTCATCATCCCGCGCAAGAATGCTCGCGGAGTTGCTTCTTCGGGAGAACTATCATGGAGAACGTGATTATCATTGGCTCAGGCCCGGCGGGGTATACCGCCGCGTTGTACACAGCCAGGTCCAATCTCAAGCCATTGTTGCTCGAAGGCGAGCCAAGCCAGGACATCCTGCCCGGCGGGCAACTGATGACCACGACCGAAGTGGAGAACTATCCGGGATACGCCGACGGCGTGACGGGCCCGCAGATGATGGAAGAATTCAAACAGCAATGCGGCCGGTTCGGCACGAGGTTTCTCTACAACACCCTCGATCGCGTCGACTTTTCAGGCCGCCCATTCAAGCTCTATGCACGAGACGAGAAATGGGAAGCGAAGTCGGTCATCGTAGCGACCGGCGCCACGGCACAATATTTGGGGATCGAGTCCGAACAGCGGTTTATGAACATGGGCGTGTCGGCCTGCGCCACCTGTGACGGCGCCCTCCCCCGCTTTCGCGACAAGCCCCTTATCGTCGTCGGCGGAGGCGACACGGCGATGGAAGAAGCGCTGTTTCTGACGAATTACGCCAGCACCGTGCACATTATTCACCGCCGGGACCAGTTGCGCGCGAGCAAGATCATGGCCGGCAGGGCATTGGCGCACGAGAAGATAGTCGTCGAGTGGGACTCCGTCGTCGATGAGGTGCTGGGCGACGAAAAAGGCGGGGTCAGCGCTGTGCGGATCAAGAATGTCAAGACCGAGGAGACGCGCGAGATCCCGTGCACGGGCTATTTTTCCGCCATCGGCCACAAACCGAACACGGATGTTTTCCAGGGCATTCTGGACATGGCGAAGACCGGATATCTAATCACTAAGCCGGATTCTACGTACACCAACATCGAGGGCGTATTTGCGGCGGGTGACGTTCAAGACTCCGTCTACCGGCAGGCGGTCACAGCGGCTGGCAGCGGGTGCATGGCCGCAATCGATTGCCAGCGTTGGCTCGAAGCACAAGAAGCGGCGCATTAGGAACGCATCTTGAGCAAAGGCATCGAATTGAATCCGGCGTCCATTCGCGTGACTGGCCACGCCGGGGTCGGCATTAACGTCTGGGATTACGGCGGTGAAGGGCCCGTGCTCGTACTCGCGCACTGCACGGGAACGCACGGAAGAATCTGGGAGCCGCTCGTCCCCAAGTTTCTTCCTCACTTCCGCGTCTATGCCTATGACTCGCGCGGCCACGGCGATTCCGATAAGCCGCGCGATCCGAAATTCTACCGCTGGAACGACTCGGGGATGGATCTCCTCGCAATCATCGACGAGCTGCGCTTAGGCGAGGGCATTCTGGCGGCCGGGCACTCGGCCGGCGCCACACACATTTGCCACGCAGAAATGAATCGCCCCGGCACGATTTCCCGGGCTGTGCTGATCGATCCCATAATTGGACCCCAAAAGGCCTTCGGCGGACCGAATCCTCTTGCGGAACAATCGCGAAGGCGCCTCAACGATTTTGAAAGCCATGAGGCCGCGATACAGCGCTTCGCCTCAAAGCCTCCAATGGATGCATGGGACCCTGCGGCCCTCGAAGTCTACATAAAGTTTGGGACGGTCGAGCGCGAAGACGGCGGCATCAGTCTGAAGTGTCGCGGGGAAATCGAAGCGGCGGTTTATGAGGGCGGCGGGGCGACGGACCTCTTTGAAAGGCTTGGCGAACTAAGGCTCCACGTCACGCTGGTCACGGCGGAATACAGCAACACTCGAAGCCTTGCAGAGCTGCAGCGAGAGCGCTTCTCGAACGTCGACTTCATAATGATCGAGGAATCCGGCCACTTCATCCCTCAGGAAAAGCCCGATGAAATCGCTACGCTGATTCTTCGCGCCCTCAAATGAAGCGCGTCGCGACTCCCTTCCTGCTGGGCGCGCAGCCTCAAGAGCCGATCGAAGCATTCTTGAGCGCTTGGATCTATCTGCCATAAAGTATTGAAAATACAAAGGTTATGCGTGTCTCCGGCCAGCGGGCTGTCCCTCGAGACTCCCGGGAATGACCTCTAATCCGGCCGCTCCCGAATACACACTACGTAGACGGGGAATGTGCATTTGTACGCGACGGGGGAGTCCGTCTTCTGAGATGAATTGGGTGATGGAGACCGGAATACATGGCATCCGAAGGACAGCCAACGGGCGAACGCTCGGAGGATTTCGAAAGGGAAATCATCGAGCACATGGAAACGCTCTACGGTGTTGCGTTACGCTTGACTCGTGATCCGGCGGATGCCAGGGATTTACAACAAGATACACTTGTACGTGCGCTACGATTTCATTATAAGTTCAAGGAAGGTACTTATACTAAGGCATGGCTCTTGACCATTTTAAGAAATACGTTCATTAACGACTATCGAAGAAAGGCGAGGCGTCCCGCGCAAGTCGAGTTGAGCGGGGCAGAGCACCTGACGTCGAATGAGGCCGACAGAGAAATGGGATACCTGCCCAGAGAATTCAAGAGGCAGCATGTCCTGGAGTTTCTCGGGGACGAAGTCCGGCATGCGGTGGACGCGCTGCCCGAACGGCATCGCCGGACTTTGATCATGGCCGACTTACAAGGCATGTCGTACAAAGAGATCGCTGAGGAGATGAAGTGCCCGCTAGGCACGGTCATGTCGAGGCTTCATCGCGGGCGCAGACTCATGCGTGAGTCACTGCCGAACCAGACGCGGGAGATGGCCTTTGGTTAAGGGCAGTCCTGTCGCCACTACACCAATCGATGAAATGGAATGCGAAGCCGGTAGGCAACTACGGACGTGTAAAGGCTTAGATGGACGAATTTCTTGAAAAGATTGAGAAGCATCGCAGCGAATTTTATCGCTTCGTACTGCGAAACGTCTGGGACAGCGGCGTGAGTGAGGACGTATTCTCGCAGGCGGTGTTGGCGGCTTACGAAAATCGGCACAAATATACGCCAGGCACCAATTTTCGAGCGTGGATGTTTCGAATTCTCATGAACAAATGCTTTGTGGCCAACAGAGAAACGGCCAGGGCCTTCGAACCGCTGGACAGCCCCGCCGTGGCGCAGGCGCTCGCGGCCCAGCCCGAGCCACGTATTGCCGCACTCGAAAACCCGGCCGCCGTGCTGGAGCAATGTGGCGACGAAGTGTTTCGCGCGTTTCGCGGCCTCTCGACAGCACAAAGGACTTGCATCCTCCTGCGCGGGGTCGAGCGATTCTCGTATCAGGAGATAGCCGAGATTATGGAGATTCCCGTCGGCACCGTCATGACGCACCTGGCGCGCGGACGGAAGAAACTGCGTCAAGAACTCGCGGACTACGCGAAAGAAACCGGCATTATTCGAGAATTTCCACGCCTGCGGCAGCGTGAGGAATCGGCGAAAGAGAATGAGGGAAAAGGGAGTTAGGAATCCTAATGCATGAGAACAGAGAACAATTGTGGCAAGCTTACGTAGATGCTGAGCTTTCGGTCACGGAAGCGGCCGAGTTCGAGGTGTCACTTACGGAGGTGGAACGAGGGCGGCTCGCAGATGACATGCAATTCGAGCGGGTTTTGGCCGAACGTCTGAGCCACGAAGCCGAATGTCCGGACGAGGTGTGGGAACGAACCAAAGCCCGCGTTCTGGAACTGGGAGAAACACCCGTCCGAATCCAGGTCCACCTTAAGCGCTGGTATTGGGGTGCCGCGACGCTTGCCACAGCAGCGGCACTGGCCTTCGTCATTTCGCTCTTCGCAGCTTCGGGCGGCACGCCGGACCGGCCCACGGTCATTTTGGCGGCGTCTTCCGTAGAAGAACTCGCAGCCAGCTCAGAAGTCGATCCTGGCTCGGATTCGGCGGAGCAGTTTCTGCACGAGAAGGGAGTGCAGCTTCACCTCGTGGACGACGGCGCCTTAGAAACGCTGGTGAGACACCATAGCGGCATTCACTTCATTGGGGCCCGGCAAGAGTCGCTCGAAGGCGATCCAGTGACTGAGGTATTTGTCGAGTGCTGCGGACTCCCCGTGAAGGTCTTACTCGCAAGTCTAGATTCGAACGCGGCGAACAGGATAGGTGTGGCTGCTGCGCAAAATGGAGATATTCAGGCAACGCGCGTGATCGGCGACTATCTTGTCGCGGTTGTGAGCCGCCACGAGTCGCACGGGCTGCTCGATATGCTCTCGGAATAACCCAGGCAGGCAGCGCTCGATATCCATTCGCGATGACGACCGCGAGAGCGCCCTTCGCCGGAACTTCTCTTCGCGCGTTGCCTAGGGCACCTTAAGTTTATATGGGCCAGTTTCTTGCTACTGCGCCCGTCGGCCATGGGCGTTGCGAGCACGTGCCCGGCAAGGAAAATGAAGCCATGGGTGCCACCGTCAAGCGCAGCTTGAGGGTGTATGGTGATGGCTTCGAAGGCACCCCCAAACAAGTTTGACGGTGGCACCCTTTGCCAGTTGCGGCTTAGCCGCCCTTCGGCCTATATTGCTTATAGAACGGCGTTGAAGTGCGCTGACTTCGCAGTATCCACAGGCGCGGCCATCTGCCAAATTATCCCTCGGTCGCCGTCTCGGCGCTGATTAGTTCCCGGAGCTCTTTGCGAAGCGCTTCGGCCAACATGTCATAAATCAGCTTCGACTCCTCTTCGCGGGTCAATTCGGACGCCGCAGCCATCGTAGGCATCGCCCAGAGGCCCACGTGAACGATGGCTACTTTGCCGTCGCGGCCGACGATCACGGTCTGTGGAATTCCAGAGGCCTTATACATCTCCCCGACTCGACCGTCGCTGTCCAACGCCACAGTCACATCCAGCCCCTGACCTTTTAAGTACGCGCGGATACGCTCGGGCTCCTCCCGGAGATTGACACCGTAGAGGCGGACCCCCTCATCGGCAAATTCCTTCGCGACGTCGCTCAAGACCGGCATCGCAACTCTGCACGGCCCGCACCATGTCGCCCAAAAATCCAAGATGACAATCTCGCCCTTATGCTCAGACAGTGTAAACGAACTCCCGTCCAAGAGCGCGACTGTGAAATCCGGCGCCATTTTACCTTTGAGCGCCTCGGCGGGCGTCGGCGCGTGGAAAGCGGCCACCTTGACCGCATCATCCGGGGGATTGAAAACCACGCGCTCGGCTACCTCGATCCCCAGCTCCCACTCAGTGATCTCCGCGGCCACTTCTATCCTATACATGATGCCGGCAGTTAAGCCCAGTTGTTCTTCGAGCGCGGCCATCGAAGGCACAATTTTTCGAATTAGGGCGTCATCCCCCCGCTGAATCCACACATCGTATTGCGTATAACCCATTGTGAAACGGATCCGGTCGCACTCAATATTGTTCCACGTCTCTACGCCCATGTACTCCAGATCCGAAGCCTCCAAGACGCTGGAAAAAGGGGCCGCCTTGGCCACCTCGCTCAGCAGTTCGAGTGCCGGAGCGATCATCTCGAAGCCAGACGTCGCAATGACCTCAGCCGCCGCCATCTCTTCCGCGCTGTCCACATACTGCTTGAACTCCGGAACATAGCGGATATAGTGCTGTCCGTCCGACACAAAAAGTATTTCCAAATCTGAATTGATCGTATGCACCGAGATAGCGTCCGGACGCTCGAAGGCCACCGTGAAGTCCGTTACGATAGTCTCGACTTCTGCCTTCATCGACCCTTTGTAAGTCACCGTTGCTTTGAGTGCGAACGATTCCTCACCAGCCAGGCGCTCTGCGGCATTTGACAGTGCGGCACTCGCTTTCGCCTTCGAATCGCCCGGGCTCTGCCCGCTCGTTATGCCGCTAAGAAATAGAACTCCAAGCGCGAGGGCTGTACTAACCTGCCGGACACTAAAAAAATGAGTCATGCTGCTGTATCCTTTCTGAAAATCCCATAGACCTTGGCTGGGTGCTTCGCATATTGTAACTGAAACGGCCGCGCGACGCTTCCGCCCTAAACCCTCTCATTAAATACTTAAACACCTTCGTTTCACTTTAGATTCCATCCCAAGGCCGCGTAATGAGTTCTTATAACGATAGCCCAAAAAAAACTGGCGGATGATGAAGCTCCCCCCAAGTGGTTTAGGCTCAAAGTCCATTGATGCCAATACATACGAATACTTGCGAGGCCCACCTATAGCATACAGAACATCAATCTGGAATTTCCTGCGCTCAAATCTGCGAGGAAACCTCGCAGATGAAATTCGGCGTTTGCGGCATCGGCAAAACGATCGGTAATACCCCGCAGTATCAGGGACCTGTCTCGAGCATAGAGCGTATCATCTCACTCATGCGCGAGGTCAACGGACCCACGCCGCTCTTGACGTCGAGCGAATGTTCACTGAGAAATGACTTCACCTCAATTGGAACGCCGAATTCAACGTGCACATCGCGCGGGACCGGATAATTCTCTTGACTCAGCACATCTTCTTCCAACTTGAATATCGTCTCCGCCACGCGATCGACGCTAGGATCTTCTTTGAGGTATTCGCCCGGATAGCTATAGAGCTGAAAGGCGACGAAGAGAGTATCGAGATCGTCATGAATCGCCATCTCTTCATCCGCGGAAATCTCCGACTTTCGAGCTGTCAAAACTTGGCGCAATTTGCCTCGAAGCACTTTGACCCGTTCGGGTATGCTCCCCGCTCCAGGCCGCGAGAGGTGCTTCTCTTCTACCATGGCAACCAGACGGTCTTGAAGTCTCGTTATTCGCTCGATGAGGTCGCCCGATTCTCCGTGCCCCAAGAATTCCACCTCCTTGAGCGCGAGCAACCCGCTCCCCAGACGATAGATCCGATCGACGACATCCAGGCTATTCCGCGGCTTCCATGTGATTTGCTCCTCCAGCACACCGAGCCGGGCGGAGAACGTTTCCTTCACCGAGTCGTCGTAGGTATATCGCATCGCGGAAGGCACCAGATAGAAGCCCCTGTCTTCCGGCGACCTTCGCGAGGCGCGGAGCAGTATCGTGGCCACGCCTTCATTTAGCGGATCCAACCGTTCATGGTGATGGTAGATTTGTCCTTCCGGAAAGACCACCAGCGGCGCCCCCTCCGATTGAAGGATCCGAAGCGCGGCCTTAAACGCGGAGAGGTCCGCGCCGTCGCGGTCCACCGAGAAAGCCCCAAAACGCTGCAAGACGAAGGAACTAAGTGGCCCCGCCTCAAAGCCCTCGCGTGCCGCCATGAAGCGCAAGGAGAGTCCGCTCTTCTTTCCAATGTATTGCAGAACGTGGGGATCGGCGTGATCGGCGTGATTGGGCGCGATTAACACTGCGTGGCCCTCGCTGACAAGTTGTCTAATTTTGTCGGCGCCGCCCCAGGTGACATTGCGCATCCGATAGCGCCTGCGCAAAAAGAGTAGCTCGCTGAGCTTTCGCAGCAAAGGGGCGAGAAGGGGAGAATACTTTGGAGGACGAAACTTGTAGGGCTTCTGCGTGCGAGTAATGTTCATGTGGGCGAGCTACTCCCTCAACAAAACTGATGATTGCAACACTATGCCTATACATTCAAACCGACGGCAAAATGGCTAGAACGCGACCGCGAGATTTTCGCGGCATCTTGGCCAGAGGAACCTACATTGCAGTTGACATTTCTTTAGCCATCGCATTGAGCCGCCGAAGGTCCGTCTTCCCGGAGCCGAGAACGGGTATTTCGTCAATCTTGTAAAACGCATCAGGACTCGGCAGCCACAGATTGGGGAGGCCCGACTGTTTCATATTTCTCTTTAGCTCATCCAGTTGCGCTTCGGATAGCGTATGCAATACAACGAGACGCTCGCCCTTCTTCTCGTCCGGCAGACCGAGCACAACCAGAACTTGCTCCTTGAAGTCCATCACCTTGTGCAGCGTTTCTTCGACCTTTCCATGAGGCACCATTTCGCCCGCGATCTTGCTGAATCTCGTGAGACGCCCCAGGATGCTCACAAAACCGTCTTCGTCAATCGTTCCTATGTCTCCCGTCCGGTACCACCCGTTTGTCAACACCGCCGCCGTCTTTTCCGGCTGGCCCAAATATCCTTTCATGATATTGGGCCCCTTCACCAGCAACATGCCCTCCTGGCCCTCGGGAAGCAGCTCGCCCGTGTCAAGATCGGCCGTGACGACGGTCAGCCCCGGCAAGGGATGACCCACCGTGCCGGGCTTAGTTCCCCGCTGGAAGAAGCCCCGCATGCGGAAATTGGGGATATTCATCGTAATGCCCGGCGCGCATTCGGTAGCGCCGTAGGCCTCGATGGGCTCAACGCCGAACTTCTGTCTGAAGGCTTCGCTGATTTGAGGGCTCAGCTTCTCGGCGCCGCATATCACGTACTTCAACGTGCTCAATTGCCCAGGCTCGCAGCGCCGAATGAAACTCTGCAAGAGCGTCGACGTGGCGATGAAAAACGTCAGTCCGTGCTCGTGGATGAGCGCGCCGATGACTCGGGCGTCCAAAGGATTTGGGTGATAAACGGCCTTCAACCCGTTCAACAAAGGCAGCCAGATGGTCGCCGTGAATCCGAAGGAATGAAAGAAGGGTAGCATGCCCATAACGCCGTCCTTCGTGGAATGCGGAAATACCTGCATGATCGCTTCTGCCTGCGAAGCAATATTTCTGTGCGACAACATGACCCCTTTCGGATCGCCCTCGCTTCCGCTCGAAAAAATCACGGTGGCCAAGTCTTCTTCCGAACGGCCGCTCTCGGCGCCGAGGAGGCGCTCGATCAATCGGACGGGAAACGCGCACGCCCACACTGCGCCTACGAGGCGATCGGCAAACGAGACGCTTCCGAGGACTTCGTCGAGATAAATCGGCTGTCCAGGAACCTCAACCTTGACCTTCTTGAGGAACTCCTCTGACGTGAGCACATGAGTGATGCCGCATTGTTCCGCAGCGGAGCGAAGCGCCTCCGCTGAGGCCGTGTAGTTCAGATTGACGGGCACCTTGCCCATAAGATGTAACGCAATGTTCGCGAAAGCCGCCCCCACGGAGGGAGGGAGCAGCAGCCCTACCATGGCTTTCTCGCTCAGCGCAGACTTGAGTTTTCGCCCTAACACGATGCTCCCAATGAGTGCCTTAATATAGCTGACCTTCGGCGACCGCGCATCGGCCATGGCCGTGCCGAAAGCGTGCCGGCGGGCAGTCTTGACGAAACTGCGATGAAGCATCGGAAAACGACGATGTGCGAAGGAATCCGTGTCCAACGCCTGAATCGCATGTCGAAGCGCGTGCGGTGAGCTTCCGGAAGGCATGGGCGTTCCGTAGCTGACGGTGATGGGATAAGGCAGCTTCTTGGGCACCTTCCAGAAGAAGCGGCCATTGGCGAAGCTGAAAATGCTGCCCCAGAGCCGTCCCAGGTGCACCGGGATAATCGGCGCATCCGTGTCCTTCATGATTCGTTTGAAGTCCTGCTGAAACGGCAGCATCTGACCCGTGCGGCTGATCTGGCCCTCCGCGAAGATACAGACGACGTCGCCTTCGTTGATCGCATCCGTCGCAACGGCGAGAGAATTGGACAATTCCCGGGAGCTCTGCCCAGACGTTATGGGGATAGTCCCCATGATTTTCGCGATGGGACGTAACCAGAAGGCATCGAAATTCGCCCGGTACATGACGAAGCGCACGCGCCGGTCCGTAGACGCGAGCAACAGCAAGGCGTCCATGAAGGAGGTGTGGTTCGCGACGAACAGGGCGCCTCCCTTCTCCGGGATGTTCTCCCGGCCCAGCACTTTGATTCGGTAAAAGGTGTTCGCAAGAATCCAGAGCAAGAATCGCAAAAGAAAGAACGGTAGCACGGCGCAAATGTACGCGCTAACGGCAATGGTGAGCCCTGCGTAAATCAGGAAAATTGCCGAGGAGGAGAGACCTGAGACCGTAAACAGAAGATAGAAGCACAGCGACGAGAGCAGCATGGCCGAGTTGTTCACAAAATTCGACGTCGCGATCATGCCCCCTTTGATGTGCTCCGGGCTTCGATGCTGAAGAGTGGCGGCCAGCGGCAGATTGAAGACGCCTGCGAAAAAGCCCAACGCGAAAAGGATTCCAAGATACGTGGTGTAGCTCCACGCCTCCCTGCCGATGAACTCCGGCAGGCCGAGTACGAGGCTTAACAAGCCAAGTCCGAGCCCTCCCAACGGGATAAGACCGACCTCGATTTTGTTGCGGGAGAGAAAACCGGCCGCGGCGCTACCCAGGCCGATGCCCAATGCGATGCTCGCTAGCAACCGGCTCAGGTCCACCGGCGACATGTCTTGCTCTTTGCTTAACTCTATGATGTTCATATTTGTGAGAACGGCGGCGAACCAGAAATAGCCGATGCCGAGCATGGTAAGAAACAGCCAGCGATCTGCATAAAACACCTTGAAATACTGCCCCATGCCCGACCAGGGATTGAGCGAAATAGCCTGAGTCGGAGACGCCGGCGGCGGTTTGGTGATGAAGTGCGACGAGACCAGTCCCGCTCCCGCGAGCACGATAAGAACAACTGAAGCAAGGTAGATGCGCGTGTCGAATATCTCCACGAGCGGGCCGACGATGGAGAGGCCCGCGATAATCGACACGAAGGTCGCCATCTGAAGGATGCCGTTGCCCCACGAAAGTTTGCTCTCCGGCAAGATTTCCGGAAGGATTCCGTACTTGGCGGGATTAAAAAACGCGCTCTGCGTCGCCATCATGAACACCGTAAGCCAGATGAGCGTGGGGCTCTGAAGAAGGAATGCCGCCAGTCCCATGGCCATCACGGCAATCTCTAAGATTTTAGTCATCACGGCTACGCGCTGCTTGCTGAAGCGATCCGCCAGCGATCCCGCGAGTGACGGGAACAGAAGCGGAGGGAGACTCATCAGCATGAAGGCCACGGCCGTCACCGGATACTCGGGATCGTTCACCATCGACGGCAAAGATAGAACCACAAGCATCTTGAGCACGTTGTCACTGAACGCGCCTTGGGCTTGCGTGGCAATCAGCGCCCAGAAACCCCAGTGATGGGACTTCCTTCCAACGGCCTTGCCCTCAAAATGTGCACTTTTCAACGAATTTGCCTCCTGCGAATAGCGTGGCGGCGGGAAAGTCTGTCCCTGGCAAATATTCGTACGGTTTGGCCTCATTGAAGCTACAGCATCGCGAAGCCGGAACCAAATTGGAGCATCATCCGAAACAAACGCAGAAAATCAACCGGGCGAGATCTCCTGCTCAGACATGAACAAAGCCCCTGCAAATAAGGCTATTGGAGTTAGGCTGAGCTTTTTGGGCCATACGGGGCACGCCGGGAAGAGCCGGAGTCTGTCACTGGCCTTCGTTGCAGCGGGGACACGTTGCGTCCACGGCTTTGTCCGTGAAGGCAACCACGAAAGTCCCTTCACCACAGCGGTGGCAGCGCAGCGGCTCCAATGTCTTGAGCACCGGGTTCCAATACGCCGTGTGCGTCCTCCGGGCCCGCTTGCGCGTCACCTCGCACTCGAGCGCGAGAACGGGAAGCTCTACCCGGTTCAACGTGAGAGGCGTCAGTTCTCCGGAAACGGCATAGCGCTCGGTCAATTCCAGGAGCTTGCGGCGCAACTCCAGTTGTACCGCCCGGCTCTGCTCTTCCTGCTTCTGTGCACTCTGTTCGGTCCTGCTTCTGGCGGCCTTTTGCTTTGCCTGGTGCGCCAGTGCGTGGTAGTAGTCTTTCAGCCGCCTACGATCGCGCTTCAGGCGCGACTCGAGTCGTGCCACGAAGTCCGAGGAGCGCGTCTCGAGGTGGGCCAAGGCGCGCCGAGAGGCGCTGCGATATGTGTTCGGCGGGGACGTGACGGGCTCTTCGCTAGGCTCAACCGACCCGAGGGCCTCCAGGTCCGGCATGTGGATCTCCACCTGGGATTGGGAGTTGAGTGTGATGGATAATACGTCTTCCCATTGGTCCTCCGACCTCAGCGCCGCGTGAAAGTGCCACACATGATACTCGATCCGCGTCGCCACGGTGGACCGGAGCCTTACCCGGGCGTTGAGCCAGGTGAAGGCACGTGCCATGGGCGCTTCCATTGCCGACTGCTTGAGATAGAGCCCCGGGACCCGGCACATGCCGACGCGCGATTTTGTTTCAAACAATACTTCGATGCGGTCGACGAAATCCGTCGCCAGGTCGGCGACCAAGTCGCCCGCGCCGGGCTGGTAGGCGAGAGTGGCCACCTCCGGACAGTCCAGCGACGCTGCTACGTCCTCGGGAAGCAGGGCCTCACCGGCCTCGGCATGCTCGGGCCATTCGACGACGCCCCCGCGCCATTCGATAACGGAGCGAAGGAAGCTGTTGAGACGGGTCTGGACATCGACGCTCATTCGTAGTCGTCTCCGAAGAGCGCTTCGTCCAGTTCTTTGGCCGACAGATACTCCTCCTGCGCCTCGAGGAGCGATTCTCCCAGATCGTCAAAAGCGGCGTCCAGTGCCGCCGTGTCGCTCGACCGCAGCCACAAGTTTAGGATTAACGACTCGAATTCCTCGCCCCCTTCCAGGTTGCCACTGCGAATATCCTCGTGGGGCGTTGCCACGGCATAGCACGGTTTGAGAGGATTCATAACGTCACCCGTTCCTTCCGCACGTTCATCAGGAACGGCAACTGCCGCGTCTCATAGTCAAATCGAA
>JASJYE010000275.1 GCA_030123645.1 Candidatus Hydrogenedentota bacterium
GTCAACGTCGTCGAAGACCGTGCTCGGAATGCGCTGCGGATCCGGATCCAGGTCCAGGCCCGCAATCTGGTTGGCTTCGGCCACCGTAAACCACGTATCGCTGACCGGCGCATCGGAAAAATCATGAAAGACAACTTTCGGGTTCGTGCCTGCGAGCACGGCGCTATTTTGGTTGCCGCCCAGCGATTCGAAGGCCAGATCAATATTGATTGTCGTGTTGATATCGAGGTGATCGGTCCACACCGTCATCGCCGCGATGAAACAGTCAATCCGGTCCTGGCCCAGTGTGGTCATCTGGCCGTCGATGTCGCTCATGCGCATCGCCGGATCTAAAAAACCGGCGCCCGGCTCGTCGAGAATTACAAGCGTGAACCCCTGGGCGAACGCAGACCACGGCATCACGAGCGCAAGCAGCCATACTGCGCACCTAAGGGCCTTTATCAACCTGGAACATTTCATCGTAGATTAGTCCTGCACCGTGTCATGCTTTAGACCTGCATCACCCGCGTGCGGCTCATCTCCGCCCGCGAGTGCGCCGGCCTTCGCCTGGGCCTCCTCAAGCGACCCCTGCACGCAGCCCGAGCGAAGCCTTCCATCCGGCCCGACGGCTGCATACGAGTATGCCCTCAAGTGAGATACATCCGAGCCAATACCACCTCCCGCGCTTATGCCCACAAAGGTGTAGACAAATTGAGGCGCGGGCGCACGCGGGGCGCGCGCCGCGCCACCCGGAGGCGGCGGCGTGACACGGCCCTGATCGTCCAAATGCACGATATACCCTGCACGCGGAAACGAAGCGTCGGGCGGCATCAACGAACGAGGCAACAATCGCGGGAAAACTCTCACACGCACCTTAGGCTTGGAAATATTCTCGGGAACGGAAGGAGCGGACAATTCACGCTCGACGGCGGGTCGTGTCGCCACACGCGAACCCACCTGAACCGCCGGCGTATCCTCCTCGGTCCACGCCGGGGCCTCCGGCAAAGCTGCCAGCAGCACTGCGCCGCATAGGACCAGCCCCCGGGCAGCGCCATAAGCATTCGAGGTTCCAATCATCATTAGGGCTCTCCAAGGACGCAGTACTCTCCTGATTAATTTTATAACTACTGCCTCCTTAAGACAAGACGGTTTCGAGTGGGGCTGCACTTTTCTAATAATTGTTCTTTTTGTACATGGACCGCTTGAATCTTGCCGCACCAGTGTGGATAGTAAGCGTCCCTCAGCTACACTGCCATATATAAAGGGAAAACGCACCGTGGAAGGCCTGAGACTCACGCGCAAAGCCATCGCCGCCCTCATAGACCACACGCAGGTGAAGGCCTTCGCGACGGAAATAGACATGGCCGAGCTCTGCGATGAAGCACTCGAATACGGACTCGCCGCAGTTACGATCAATCCCGCTTGGACCTCTTACTGCGCGAAGCGCCTCGAAGACACGGGCGTCGCGATAAACCCGACCATCGGATTTCCCTTGGGCGCGAACACGGCCCTGATCAAGGTCGAGGAAGCGCGCGAGGCGATCGTCAACGGGGCCACCGAGCTTGACATGGTGGTCAATATCGGCGCGCTGAAGTCGGGCTTCCCCGATTACGTCGGCAGAGAAATCGACGCAATCGTCAAAGTGGCCGGAGACATACCCGTGAAGGTTATTCTCGAGGCCTGCTTTCTAACGAACGACGAGAAGCGCACCGTGTGCCAACTGAGTCTCGACGCGGGCGCGGCCTTCGTTAAGACCTCGACAGGCTTCGGGACCGTCGGGGCGACTATCGAGGATGTGCAGCTGATGCGCGAGGTGGTGGGTGACCGAATGGGCGTGAAAGCGGCCGGGGGCATCCGCCGTTACCGTGATGCCAAGGCCATGCTCGAGGCCGGGGCCTCGCGCCTCGGCACAAGCGCCACTATTGAAATCTTGTCGGAAATCGAGGACTAGCCAAGCGGCCGTTTCGGCGATCTACCGGCCCGGATTACCCATCATACCGACAAAGGCGCGAAGAAATTCCAAGTCCAATTCGCTCTGCATCTTGTTGTACATAAGCTGTAGCGCGTCGAACGTTCCAATAGACGGCTGATAAGAGCGCGTGGTCGTCAGGGCATCGAAGACGTCAACAATGGTCAATACTCGAACGAGGGGGGCGATTTCATCGCCGTGCAGTTTATCCGGATAGCCCGTGCCGTCGATTTTTTCGTGGTGGTGCCGCACAAGGTCCAGAGCAACCTTGCTCGTTTCACCCAGCCCTCGCACTATCTGCTCGCTAAAGACGGGATGCTGTTTAAGGGCTTCGTATTGACTGACCGTCAACTTGCCGGAGTGCTCGCGAATCGATCGCTCAATGCGTGTCATCCCAAGGTCCCGCAGTAACGCCCCTACCCCAAACTCGCTGAGATGGCTGCGGATATCGTATCCGATACGCTGGGCAAGCGCGATGCCGAGCACGCAGCCGTTGACGCTGTGCGTGTAGGTTTGGTAATCGGTCGCGGCCGTCTGAATCAAGTGCTGAAGCGCCTGGCGCTGCGAATGCATGAAATCCACAGTGCTCCGAACGATTTCACGGCTGCGCAGCATCCCAGCCCGCATATCAGGCTTATCGAAGAGTTCGCGCATCAAACCGTGCGCAGAAGCGTATAGTATCTCCGTCTTCGACTCCAACGTGATCGTCGGATCGCTGAGCACCGCTGAAAGATTGCTTTCGATGTAGCGCCGGTACTCCTCTTGCTGCTCGAAACTGATGAGGAGATATTCGACCTGGTTTTGCTCGAGCCTAAGCCGATTCTCTTCCGTAAAAGCAATGTTGCGCTCAGCGTAGAGCACCACCGGCTCATCTTCCCGCACTTGCAGGTAAAGATCGAAGCCGGTAATCGTGTCGAGACGGAGCGACTCAATACGAATCGGGATATACGCGCGCTTTTCCTGAATGGCGGCCAGGAATTTGTCCGCGATTGCCCCCCCCATCTCGATCCCCCCAAAGCGCTCCATTAGTCGGCACCCCGTGTCGAAAAGAATAGCAAGCCCTACCGCATTCTTACAACGTCTTGGGGTCCCAGCGCCCTCGTGGCGCACTGAGCCATGCGGGCTAAACCTCACTTCCGAGGAGCTGCCCGATTCCCCCTTCACCCTGAACCGGACCACTAAAATCACGGACGGCGAGAAATTTCTCAATAATCTTCAAGCGAACATTCGCCGGGGACCGCTAGCCCGCATCGCTCACAGCCCATTGGCGATTCGCCGCGCTTGCTAATGGGCTGGCAGCGATGCAGGTTAGAGTTCATGCAGCATCAGGCCGCGTCCAGCGTCAAGGAGTCCACGCTTCGAGCGTACAAGGAGACTCTCAAGAAGTGGCGCGCATATCTGAAAACGACCGATGTGCGGCGGCTCAAGGACATCACCCCGCGTCTCATCATCGGGTAGGTGAAGTCACAGAATGGAAAGGCGCCGGACACCATCGCAGGCGACTTGAACAAGCTGCAGCGGATTTTTCGCCACTTCGTAGATCGCGAGACGATTGCTGCGAATCCGCTTAAACACCCATCTGTAAAGGAGCTTCGGCCCCAGACCGTCAAGCACGAGCGTTGCTTTACAAATGCGGAGCTCGCCTGTCTCATGGATGAAGCGCGGAAGCCCTGGCAATCGCTTCAAGCGGAGGACTTCGTTGACGTGTTTACTCTCTTGGCGCAGAGCGGTCTACACATCGGAGAAGCTCTTCACTTGCGCTGGTGCGACATCGCCTTCGGCCGGGAGGAAGGAGTTATCTTCGGGTGCAGCCCTGGGGAGAAGGGAGGCCAAAAACGCAAAAGAGCCTTCGCGCGTACACAATCCGTACACGATTCCAGCGGAGTCTATCGGTTTCCAGCGGAAAAAGAGAGTCCTGTCTCGACGAGATAGGATGGAAAACTCTTTATTTATATATATTCCGAGACTAGTGTCCTGCACATGCCCTTATGATGGTCTTAGAGGTCAAGGCTTTTCCATCCGCACTACCGTCCGGCGGGCGGCGTGCCAATATAAATCATCACTCTACAGATGAAACCTCTTGGCGTTCATGAATCATTCCGGCTAATGCATTACTTCGTATATCAAGCGGGAGGAGCTGTTAGCTTGCAAGCCTTCTTTTTGTTCGTTAACGGAAACTAGGCAATCATGTCTCTGATCTCGTTCATCGACGGTACCCCCCCTGAGGCCTTCA
>JASJYE010000276.1 GCA_030123645.1 Candidatus Hydrogenedentota bacterium
TTCGTCCCTCCGGGACTTCTTTTGTGTCTTCTACGAAATCCGGTGAGCTATCCGGGTTAGCCACCAATTACGCTGATGGACACAGGGTTAAAGCAAAAGGCAATCCGTCAGATCCGTCTAATCCGAGGCGGGAAGTTCTCTCTGTGCGCTCTGTGGCTATCGAATGCCGGGGCTCAATCGGTGCTGCCGTAGGCGTCTGGATGACGTAACAGAGTATCTGCAAAAAGCGGGGCTGGTCAGAATGGCGGCGGATGGAGGAGGAATTGGCGCGTCACTTGGGCGTGGAGCGCCACGACCAAGACCACGGACCTGCTTTCGCGATGGGCCAGTGTCGCCTACCACTCCCGAAACCGAAACTCGGCCTTCACCGGACGGTTATGAAATTGCCTATTATTCGCTAGCATGTTTGGAAAGGTATTCAGCTACCCCTTCGGCTGACGGAGTCATTGCATCGTCACCTTTATTCCAGTTCGCAGGGCAAACTTCGCCGTGTTCTTCAGTGAACTGCAGTGCATCCAAAATACGGATAGCTTCATCAACACTGCGTCCCAATGGCAGGTCATTTACCAACGCGTGGCGAACAACGCCTTCTTTGTCCAGCAAGAACAATCCACGGAGAGCGATAGCATCATTGATCAATACGCCGTAATCGCGTGAGATTTGCTTCGTTAAATCAGACACAATAGGGAATTGAATATTACCGATGCCCCCTTTTTTCCGAGGGGTATTCTTCCATGCCAAGTGTGAAAAGTGGGAATCAACCGATACCGCTACGACTTCGCAATTACGATCTTTGAACTCTTGAAGCTTATTATCAAACGCGATGATTTCCGATGGACATACAAATGTGAAATCCATCGGATAGAAGAACAATACCACATAGTGGCCTTTCAACCCAGACAACGAGAATGCGTCATCAAATGTATTGTCGGGCATAACAGCGGTGGCGGCAAAGTCGGGTGCTGGTTGAGTAACTTGTACAGACATGCTCACTTCCTTTTTGTATTTGGGCTGAGACTCGATACAATTCGAACTCACCCGATATTTCCCATAGAGCCCCACCGGCGACCGCCGAAGGGTTTGAACCAGTCTAATCGAATCATTGAGCACCGTCAACACTTCATTTGTGCTTCTGGGCGGTCAATGAAACGTCCTAGAACGTTGATTTAGGATGATTGGCTGGGCTTGTCCTCGATTTCCCTGATTCAAGACGGACCGCTCCCCAAGAGATTGTACAATCCTCTTGGTTGAGACCGTCGTTCCCATCACGTCGGCGCTGACGGTCGCCTCCGATGGCTGCTATTGGGCCGTGAACGGCCTCGAAGAGCGACCGTGACAACAAAATGGGTCTTGAAACTGTCGGTGCGTGCCTCTATGGTAGTGAAGAACTTGCCCGTGATGGTCACGGGCAAGGCCAATATGGGAAATATCCATTGGTGTTTATCGGGACCGCCGTGGCAACGTTGCAGGGCTTTCTGCCGGGCTATGGCGACACGGGCTGGCTGCTATACCGGGCAGCGCATCAGGATTGATGATTGCACTTGATTGAGAAGGTAGGCTCTTAGGCGTGGAAAATAGCCGTCCGAAGTTGCTGATGTGCGCGCCAACTTTCTTCGGGGTGAATTACGTCATCAATCCCTGGATGGAGGGGAACATCGGGCGGGCGGCTCGTGACCGCGCACGGACGCAGTGGGAAGGGCTTCGGGACACGCTGGCGAAGTTGGCGGACATCGAATCGATCGAGCCGGTGGAAGGGTTGCCCGATATGCCCTTTGTGGCGAATGCCGGCTTGCTCTACGGGGACACCTTTATTCCGAGCCGCTTCCGCTTCCCGCAACGTCAGGGCGAGAGCGAGCATTTCGTGGAGTGGTTCCGCGAACACGGCTACCGAATCGAGGCGCTTCAGGACTCGGGGTCCTTTGAAGGCGAAGGCGACGCGCTTTTCCAGCCGGGCGAAGCGCTGCTCTGGTGCGGCTACGGGGTACGCACGTCGCTGCAAGTCTATAAGGACATCGCAGAACGAATCGGCGTCGAGATCGCGCTTCTGCGTCTCGTCGATGAGCGCTTTTATCATCTCGACACGTGCTTTTGCCCCCTGCCGGACGGACGGGTGATGTTCTACCCGCATGCCTTCGACCAGGACTCGCGCGCGCTGATTCGGGAGCGGGTTGCGAAGGAAAATCGAATCGAAGTGCCGGCCTCCGACGCGCTGCGCTTCGCGTGTAACGCGGTGGCGGTCGGCGATACGCTGATTTCCAATTACGCGGGATCGGAGTTGCGCGAGCGCCTGGGCGATTGGGGTTATGCGGTCGAGACGTGTCCGCTGGATGAATTTATCCTCGCCGGGGGCGCGGCGAAGTGTTTGGTGCTCCATCTCGAGCATGAGGTCGCCGAGGCCGCGGAAGGCGCAGTGGAACGGGGGTCGCATGTCTGCGATCGCCGCGTGGATATCCAAGGACAGCTTCTGGACACGGGTCTGATGAACGAGGTGCTCGATTGCGTGACGGAAGGCGGCGGCAGCTTCGAGGTCGAGGAATTCCACGCCGGGCTGCGCCATGACCAGGAGTCGCAGGCGACCGTGCGGGTCGTCGCGCCGTCGCCTGCGAAGCTGAACACGATACTGGGCCGGCTGCTTCAACTCGGCGCGCGGGTGCCGGAGGAAGAGGTTGACGCCCAGCTCGAGACGGTCACGAAGGATGGCGTCGCCCCGCGGGATTTCTACAGCACGACGATCTACCCGACGGACGTGCGGGTCGGCGGGCAATGGATTCGCGCGCGCGGCCAGCGGATGGACGTGATGCTCGTCGTGCGCGACACGGAGGACGGCCACAAGATCGACTGCACGCTGTTGCGTGACCTGCGCGAAGGGGACCGGGTCGTCTGCGGGGTCGACGGGATTCGCATTCAGGACCGCTTGCCGGCCGACACGGAGTCGTCCTTCGAGTTCATGGCGTCGAGCGTTTCGAGCGAGCGCCGCGTCGAGCTGATAGTCGAAAACATCGCCTGGGACATGCGCCGCATCCGCGAGCGCGAGGGCAAGATCGTCGTCGTGGCCGGGCCGGTAGTGATTCATACCGGCGGCGGGCCCTATCTCGCCAAGCTGATCGCGATGGGTTACGTGCAGGCCTTGCTGGGCGGCAACGCGATCGCCGTGCACGACATCGAGAGCGACCTCTACGGGACGTCCCTCGGCGTGGACCTCGCGCGCGGCGCCAACATCCACGGCGGCCACCGCCACCATCTTCAGGCCATCAACCGCGTGCGCGAATGCGGCGGAATCGCCCAAGCCGTCGAGCAGGGCGTGATCCGCGGCGGGGTCATGTACGAATGCGTGCGCCACGGCGTGCCCTTTTCACTCGCCGGGTCGATTCGCGACGACGGCCCGCTCCCCGAAACGCACATGGACCTCCTCGCCGCCCAGGACGAGTACGCAAACCTCATCCAAGGCGCCGACATGATCCTTATGCTCTCCTCGATGCTCCACTCCATCGGCACCGGCAACATGACCCCCGCCGGCGTCCGCCTCATCTGCGTCGACATCAGCCCCGCCGTAGTCACCAAACTCTCCGACCGCGGCTCCGTCGAATCCACCGGAGTAGTCACCGACGTCGGCCTCTTCCTCAACCTCCTCACCGCCAAACTGAGCGAGTAACCCGCCGTAGGATGGGCTTCAGCCCATGCTGCCCCAACCGCAAACCGCTTGGCCTCGGATTGGACGGATGAAACGGATTGACACCCAAAGATAATCTCTCTCGATCACTGTCCTCCTTGCCCTTGGCGTCCTTGGCGGCTTGGCGGTTCGGCTTCATTAACCACAGATAAACACCGATGCCGCGTTGCCCACAGCCCCGGAGAGGGGGCAGAATTTAGCCCGGGACCTAAGCCCTGGGTCATCCGTCACCCCGAATGTCATTCCCGCGAAGGGGGATTTCCAAAAACTTCGGAGCCGTCCCGTGACGCAAATTTTGGGGGTCGCTTTGAGTCGGATGGGCATGCGTTCTCTCAATGTTGACCATTCTCGAAGGCCGAAATTCTTCGACCTCTATAGGAATGCACGAGCCCGAGGTTTTTGGAAATCCCCGAAGGCGGGAATCTCTTCCAGAAGGAATCATCTCTGATTTAGGAGATGCCCGCCTACCCGGGGATGATAATGG
>JASJYE010000277.1 GCA_030123645.1 Candidatus Hydrogenedentota bacterium
TCTTTGATATCGCGGTACCCATCTGAGCTCATCTCCAGACTTTGAGTATGTGCATGCTTTACCGTCGAGACTTCAGCCGACCCGAACACTATGATTCACTTATATACGCTTTTGTTTGAACCTGTGTCAAGATGCAAGATTGGGCCGACCCCGTTCCTCTTCGTGGCCATGCGATACCCGCCACACCTCTCCCCTGTTAGGTATAAGGCGATTACAAAGGCCGGAGCGCGGGGTGCGCGCTCCGGCCGGTGCAGCGGACTACGTCAGGGCGTTATTTTGCCGGGACGGGATCGTTTGGATTGCGTTCAGCGGTCTTCGCCGTTTCGGCGTCAGCCTCGATCTCTTCAACTTCGACCAAGGGGAGTTCTTCGGTCTGGGGTTGTTCGTGCGGTGGCGGCAGTTGGCATTTGTCGCCGTCGCAGAAGATGTCCTCGGCCTCGTCGGTATTGAGGTTGCTGAAGTCGGGCGCGCTGAGCTTCGCTTCGGCCTGCGCATAGACTTCTTCGGTAATGGTCTGATAGGGCGCCTGGGGATAGTTGTGCTCCATGATCGGCAAAAAGCTGATTGACTTTAGCCGTGTTTCGTATAGCTCTAGGATACGCGGGATATCCCGCGCCTCCTCCGGCTTGAAGGTCACGGTCGCGCTGACTTGGTTGTCGGCCCAGTAATGCTGCATTTGGGCGACGTTTTCGACCTGCTCCCAAATCGACACCTCGTCTTTCGAGCGGTCGAAGTGTTCTTCTTTGACGGGGAAATAGACGATGAGCGTGTTGTCGCCGTAGACGGACTCTTCAATGCGAAATCCCGCGCGCCGGATGGGCTCGATGAGCGGACTGGTTTTATCGACGCGAATGGTGCGGTAATAAAACTTGGAGTGCGCGTAATGGATGCCGGGCGTGACGCCGGGCAGGAGCGACACCGTGCCGCTCGGTTTGACGGAGGTCTTCTTAATGCTCTCCGGAATGCAGAGCCACTGCGAGTAAATCTTGTCGAGCTTGCTGATGTATTCGTAGCCTTTGTCGCACCAGTTGAAGTGTTCGCGTCGGCCGTGCCGCTCGAAGGACTCGACGATGCCAGATTGGCTCAGGCCGATGCGGCGGTTGCGCAACATGATCGCGTTGGTGCGCTCGTTGTGCGTCGGGATGAGCGTTACGGTCTTCGCGTAGAGATAGGCGAATTTCAGCGTGCGCTCGTAGTCCTCGAAGCTCTCGTGGAGCGAGGGGAATGTCTCGACGAGATTGCAGATCTCGAAGGATTCGAGGCTTTGCTCTGCGCAGGGGTTCGTGCCTGAGACTTTGGCATCGACCCAGGTCTCGCCGTCTTTCAGGCGGCCGTAGGCACGCGCGTTTTCGAGCCAGAAGTAGCCCGGCTCACCGTTCTTGGCGGTTTGTTCGCCGAGGCTGGTGTAGTCCAGCCCCACCTCGGCCAGCACGCTGTTGTTCGAGGCCCACCGCCAGTCGCGCAACCGCTGCTCGTTCAGTTTCGGGTCCTTGAGCTTGAGGTATTCCTCGTCGTCCGGTTTGCCGAGGGCAAGTTCCGCGGTCCGGCGCACGCCGCCGGAAACGACGCACTTCCCGATAACGTTCATCAGGTCGGTGAGGTCGGTCGAGGTGACGCGCTCGCCGACGCGGGCTTCGAGGACGGTCTCGATGTTCTTGATGCATTCAATGAGCGGTCCGGGACCGGGCGCGATGCCTCCGAAGGTACGAATCGTCGCGCCCATGGGCCGGATTTTGGAGTAATCGATCTTCGAGGGCCGTTTGCCGACGCCGACATAGGAATCGAGTATGCTGCGCACGAGGTCGACCCAGCCTTCCTTCGAGTCCTCGACCACGTGCGTGTAACCGCCGATATCCGGCTGCTTGACGAAGACCTTCCCGGCGCCTTCCGTATCGAAAGCGACGCCGACGCCCAGCATCGACATGTCCATCAGGAAGCAGAAGGGCTCGGCGAAACTGACCTCGATCTCGTTGGTCGAAACGAAGGCGCAATTATTCAGCGCCGCGGAGCCGCGCTGGTAGATGTAGTCCGAACCCATCATCCAAAGGCCGCGGCCCGGGGGCAGGAACTTGAAGTCCCACATCAGGCGGAACATCTCCTGGGCCGACTTCTGGGCCTTGTAGGGAATCCAGGGAAGCTTAAGGTTCTTACAGTGGTTGAGCTGGATGGTGTAGCAGCCCTCGACGACGCGCCGGACCGTCTCCCAGTACTCCTCAGTGCGGTCGATGCCGTCGAGGGTATCGACGACGCGCGCGTAGGTCCGCTTGAAGGTGATGTACCCCAACGGACCCCATATCGGCTGTTCGCCCCGAAACTCGTTCAGGAACTTTTCGGATAGTTTGAACCGCTCTTTTACTTCAAACATCTGCTCGCTCCCCGCTGGTTTGTCCCCACTTCCGCCATTATTATTCCAATATCCTTATAGCTGGATCCACCATCTTAATTTCCAACTAAACTTTCCGGTGGCTCGTCTTGACCCACGGCAAGTCGTCCACCGTTTCTACTTCGTAGTCGCCCATCAGGTTCGGGTAGCGGTCCTTGACGATGTCGTAGACCTTCCCGAAGACAAGGCGAATTTCCTCTTCGGCCGAGGGCTCTGTCCGCATTTCGATCACGTGGCGCAAGCTCCTGAAATTGCACGACCAGCCGATCGCTGTCGCGAGGCCGATCGGGGCGACGCGCCGAAAGGCGGATGTGAGTTTCTTTTTCCGGTCGAACTTTTTTTCATCGTCAATCTGGTAGACCTTTGCGAGTTTTGCCTGCACTTGCTCGAGCTGTTCCATCGTCTCCGCGAAGATCTCCATGCCTTCTTCGTTCTCCTTGATGTGCATCGGCGCGTAGGCCGAGAGCTTATCGAGGCGAACGAAGCGCAAGGACTCCTGCGACATGGCCGTGCCCACGCGATGGCGCACGAGCTCGTGCGTGAAGACGCGGCTCACGTCCGCGAAGACGAAGTTCAGCACCGGATGCTCGAGGACGCTGCCATGGCCCACGTCCAAAATGTGGGCGAGGTAGGGCGCGTTGCCCTCGCGTATGCGCTTCACGTTCGGATTCAACCCGGGCTCGAAAGAACGGTAGCAGAGCCGGCCCATCATTTCGCACAGATGCTCGGAATCGCTCGGCGCGTCGGTGGACCAGTCCTCGACTCCGACGTGCTTGAGATAGGCCTTCAAACCGTCTTCGATGATCCGGGTCTCTCCGACCAAGAAAACTTTTGGCTCTACATACTCCACGCTAATCGCCCTTCCAGGTTTTTGCCCCCGAAAGATTCAACTGATTGCCAGGTGCCGGGCCTATTCAGCCCGATCCCTACCATGGTACAGAAAAAACAGCTCAAGATTCTGGGAAAAGCAATCGGTATCGGCTGTATATACTTGATTTCATAGCTACTAAAAAGGATAAAATACATAATACTGCGCAACAATGGCGACAGAATTCCCACCCGTGTACCTGCTTGTCGAGTTACTGCTAGGAGGAGACCCGTCCTCGGGACGACCCTCGAGCAGCCTTCCCCATCCCCTCTGAGAAGGTGCGGCATTATAGGCATCCGCCAGTGATTTGTAAAGCTCTTTTTTTTCACACACGAGAGCATGCTTTCTTGGCCTTTAGAAATGGGGCTTTTCGCATAAAACCACAAGATGTAGCAGATCGTATGTATTTTTACACATGATATTGTATACAAACAAAAAGCCAATGTCCAGTGGAAATCCACCTTTTTTTGTTTATTTTCACGGTCAAACTCCGTGCTTTTAGGGGCTTTAGAAACGACCTGCAAGCTTAGAACTCCGAGTGATTTTGAGCGTTATCAAATACTATATATGGCTGCTGAAATCTCCACATACCATATACAGAAGGAATTTTCTGAAGGAATCTGATCGTTTTTGGGTGCCGAGCCGCTGTCAAGGGATACCCAAATCGCGTTTGACGGCCAAAGTTGCGCACAGTACGATCTTGATCCCTAATTTCAGCATCGCAGTCGTTGCGGTCGCTCCACGGATCTCTAGGAACAGGATGCCGGCGGCTGCTGGTGCATTCTTTCCCCAAAGAACTTTCGTCGCCGGGCGCGCCTTTCGCGACGCCTCCTTCGGCATGAAAGGTGGATTTCGGGTCTGGGGAGGACAGTTAGTTCGGGGTCTGGAATTGTATGTGTGG
>JASJYE010000278.1 GCA_030123645.1 Candidatus Hydrogenedentota bacterium
AGGGGGATGTTATCGGAGCGTTTCGGCATTCTCATGGATTACTTCCTTAACAGCGCAGCGTGGCAATCTCTTGAAGCTGCGAATCCACACCGTCCGTGACCACTCGAAGAAGTAGCTGCGGATTCTACGGATGAAAGGGATTTGATTTGTGTCTATCCGCGTCATCCGTTCAATCTGTGGCCAAAGTCGTATCTTCGCTACGACATCCGTGGCCATTCACGCTTCAAATCGCGAAACGATAGAACCGGGTCCGCGTGCTTACGACTCGGCCGCGGGACGGTGAGGCGGGAGTTGCGTCAATTGTGCTGTGTGTGTTGCGGCAGCTCGGTCCCGGCTGAAAACCAGAGGCAATCGTCGCCGATGAGTTCTTCGACCTGTGTCACGAGTTTCGGGGAGGGTTTAACCATGCACGCGTTGGTGGCGTGCACGGTGATTTCTCTGTGGTCGGGCGTGGTGCAGTGTAGATAGACGTCGCAGGGCCCGGGGTACGTGCCGAGGAGCGCCGCGAGTTGCGAGATGAGCTCGTTCTCGAGCCCGAGTGTGCTCATACGGATGTGTACCGCCTTCGTCAGCTTGGCCTCGGCCTGCTCGATCGGGACGACGTCGTCGGCGATTAGGCCCGGCTCGTTGTTACGGTAGTTGATGTGAGACGGCACAATGACGACGTTATCTTTAACGAGAAGGTCCTCGTGCCTGTCGAAGACGTCGCTGAAGACCGTGACTTCGACGGGGCCTTCCAGGGTTTCAATTGTGACGAAGGCCATGCGCTTGCCCTTGGCGGTCATATGATGCTTGACCGTCGTCAGCAGGCCCCCCAAGACCACGGCCTGGCTCTCGCGGAGGTTCCGGAGGTTCGTTGCGCCGCGCATGGAAAAATGCTTGAGCAGCTTCGTGTATTTTTCGAGCGGATGGCTGCTGACGTAGAGCCCCAGCATGTCCTTTTCGAATTGCAGCAATTCATGTTCGGGCCATTCCTCGACCTGCGGCTTGGCGCGCACGAAGCTCGCCGCCTCGTCCGCGTCCATGAGGTCGAAGAGCGAGGTCTGACCTGAATCGCGCTCGCGCTGGGCCACCTGGCCTTCGCTAAAGGCCGCATCCAGTGCCGCTTCGACCTCCGCCCGCGCCCAACCCGTGCTCGCGAAGGCCCCCGCCCTGTTCAGACTCTCGGCGAGCCGCCGGCTGACCGCGCGCGAATCCAGCCGGCTGCAAAAGTCGTAGATGTCCTCGAAGGGGCCGTTTTCCTCGCGCTCGGCCGCGATGGCCCTGGCAGGCGCTTCGCCCACGTTCTTGATCGCCGCCAATCCAAAGGAGATCTTGTCGTCTTCGACAGCGAACTGCAGCCGGCTCTGGTTCACGTCGGGCGGCAGCACCTTGATGCCCATGCGCCGGCACTCGTCGACATATTTCGCAACCTTGTCCAGGTTGCCCGCTTCACTCGTGAGCAGCGCGGCCATGAATTCGGCCGGGTAGTGGGCCTTGAGGTAGGCGGTCTGATACGCGACGAAGCCGTAGGCGATACTGTGCGACTTGTTGAACCCGTAATACGCAAAGGTCTCAATCTTGTCAAAGAGCGCCCCCGCAAGTTCCTCGTCGATTCCGTTTGTGTCCATGCAGCCCTGGACGAACTTGCTGCGTTGCTCGGCCATGAGGTCCGCTTTTTTCTTGCCCATGGCCCAACGGAGCACGTCGGCTTGACCAAGCGAAAAACCCGCGAGAGCCTGCGCCAACTGCATCACCTGTTCCTGATAAACAATGATGCCGTAGGTGTCATGAAGGATGGGTTCGAGCAGCGGATGGTCGTAGGTGATCGTGCTTGGCTCCAGCTTGTGCTGGACGTAGCTGTCGATGAATTGCATCGGCCCCGGCCTGAACAGCGCCACCAGCGCGCCGATCTCTTCCAGATTTTCCAGGCCGATGCGCCTGGCCAAGTCGCGCATCCCCGAGCTTTCAAGCTGGAAGATCCCCGTCGTCTTTCCGGAGCGCATCACCTCGTAGGCCTTTTCGTCGTCGGGCTCGATAGCGTCGATATCGATCTCGATCCCATGCGCCTCTCTAACCAGCCGGACCGTCTCGTGAATCACCGTCAGCGTGCGGAGACCCAGGAAATCCATCTTGAGCAGGCCGACTTCCTCCACCCATTTAAACTCGACCTGCGTGGCGACGGTATCGGTCCCTGCGGCCTGGTAGAGCGGGACATAATCCATGATCGGCTTGTCGCAAATGACCACGCCGGCGGCGTGCGTGCCGCAGTTGCCAATCGTGCCTTCGAGACGCCGCGCGAGCCGCCAGAGCCGGCCCACGGCAGGGTCGTTGTCCACGAGCGCCCGCAATTCCGGGGTCTTCGAGTAGGCGTCCTCCAGGCTAATCTTGAGTTCGTCCGGGATGAGCTTGGCGATGCGGTCGGCGTCGGCGTAGGGCATGCCGAGGACGCGGCCGACGTTGCGCACCACCTGCTTAGCGAGCATGCGTCCGAAGGTGATGATTTGGCTGACGTTCTCCTCGCCATACTTCCGGCGAGCGTAGCCGATCATTTCTTCGCGCCGCACGTAGCAGAAATCAATGTCGAAATCCGGCATTGAGACGCGATCGGGATTGAGGAAACGCTCGAATAGGAGGCCGTAGCGAATCGGATCGATATTCGTGATCTTGAGCGCGTAGGCGACGATGCTGCCCGCGCCCGAACCTCGTCCCGGACCGACGGGGATACCTTCGCGCCGCGCGTAATCGATCAGATCCCACACAACGAGGAAGTAGTCCGTGAATTCCATCTCGCGGATGACGCCCAGCTCGTAGTCCGCGCGTTCGAGGTATTTCGCGTGCGTAGGGTCGCCGTAGCGGTCCTTGAGGCCGGCGTGCACCAACTCTTTCAGGTAGTCGTCCTTAGCGTAGCCCTCGGGCGGGACGAACTCCGGGATCAGATGTTGGTCGAAGCGGAGCTCCACGTTGCACCTCTCCGCGATCAGTTCCGTGTTGGACACCGCCTCGGGCCACTCGCTGAACAACTCGCGCATTTCATCCGGGCTGCGGAAGTACACCTCGTCGGTTGGAAAGCGAAATCGCTCTTCATCATCCACCATCGCATTCGTTTGGATGCACAAGAGAACGTCGTGCGGCTCGGCGTCGTCCTTGTTTACATAATGAACGTCATTCGTGGCGATAAGCATCAGGCCATGGTGCGCGGCCATTTCCGCCAGTATCGGATTGACCCGCCGCTGCTCCTCCATCCCGTGGTCCATCAGCTCGACCAAAAAATTGTCTTTGCCGAAGATTTCCACATATTTCGTGATGGCGGCGTTTGCCCCGTCGTGATCGCCCTTGAGAATGAGCTGCGGCACCTCGCCCGCAAGGCACGAGGTCGTCGCGATCAGCCCTTCGCTGTATTTCGCGAGCAGTTCGTCGTCGACGCGGGGTTTGTAGTAAAACCCTTCGAGAAAGCCCAGCGAACTGAGTTTGCATAGGTTAAAATAGCCTGTTTCGTTCTCGCATAGCGTCAGAAAATGGTAGTAATTCTCATCGCCACGCTGGGTGCGGTCGTGCCGGCCCGCCTTTGCCACGTACAGCTCGCAGCCGATGATCGGCTTCACCCCGGCCTCTTTCGCGGCCTTATAGAAGTCGATCGCGCCGAAAAGGACGCCGTGGTCCGTGATCGCGCAGGACTTCATGTCGAAGTCGCGGCATTTCTGCAACAACTCGCCTATCTTGCAGGCCCCGTCGAGGATGCTGTATTCCGTGTGACAATGTAGATGTGTAAAACCTGCGCTCATTGAATGGATTCCAGTAACATCGCTAAGGCCCGATCCGCCGTTCGCTGCTTTATCTCTTCTCGATCGCCCCCGAAATGGCAACGCTCAACTTGCGTCCCCCCCGGCGAGGCGACCGCCACGTAAACCGTTCCGACCGGTTTTTCCTTCGTGCCACCCGTCGGTCCGGCGACGCCCGTGCATGCGACGGCGTAGTCTGTCGCAAAGCGTTCACGCGCGCCTTCGGCCATCTCTCTGGCCACCTGCTCGCTCACGGCGCCTTGTTCCTCAAGCAAAGGCTTAGCGACACCAAGAAGTTCCATCTTCGCTTTGTTGCTGTACGTGACGACACCCCCCATGAAGTACGAGGAGGATCCGGACACATTCGTGATCCGATGCGAGAAGTCGGA
>JASJYE010000279.1 GCA_030123645.1 Candidatus Hydrogenedentota bacterium
GCGAATTTACTTCGCGGAGTCATCCCCTGTATCATCGATTGCCCAAGTAGGGGGGGGCAGGCCATAGCATAGATCCTCACCTGGGCCGGCTCGTTCCCTTTAACTAACCGGCAGGCTGGAGAAGCGTGAGCAGTTTTCGCTCGATCATCAATGAGATCATCACCAACGTTGAGCGGGTGGTCCTCGGGAAGCGGGAGGCGATCCGCATGGCGCTCTCGGCCGTTTTAGGAGGGGGCCACGTGCTGCTCGAGGACGTGCCGGGCGTCGCTAAGACGATCCTCGTGCGAACGCTGGCGATTTCGAGCGGATGCACCTTCGCGCGCATACAATGTACGCCCGACCTGCTCCCCTCCGACGTCACCGGCGTCTCCATATTCAACCAGAAGACCCGTGAATTTGAATTCCGGCCGGGTCCGATCTTTAATCAGATCATCATCGCGGACGAAATCAACCGGGCGACCCCGCGCACCCAATCGGCCTTTCTCGAGGCGATGGGTGAGGGCCAGGTCTCGGTCGACGGCAAGACCCACGTGTTGCAAAAGCCCTTCATTGTTTTTGCTACGCAGAACCCCGTGGAACACGAGGGAACGTTCCCGTTGCCGGAGGCCCAGCTTGACCGTTTTATGATGAAACTCTCTATTGGCTACCCCAGTCTGATCGAGGAGGCCAAGATCCTGGAGATTACGCGCCTGAGCCACCCAATCGACACGACTAAGCCTGTCACGGATGCGAATGCCTTACTGCAGATGCAGGCTTCCGTCCGCGAGATATTTGTACACGAGAAGATGCGTGAATATCTGCTGCGCATTATTAGCAGAACGCGCGATTCTACCCATCTTTCGCTCGGCGCCAGTCCAAGGGCCTCTATGGCGCTGTTCCGTGCGGCGCAGGCTTTTGCAGCGGTTCTCGGCCGGGGTTACGTCATTCCGGACGACATCAAGGCCTTGGTACACCCCGTGTTGCGGCACCGGCTGATTCTCAATCCCGAGAGCCGGCTTCGCCGCGTCACCCAGGAGAGCGTCCTGCGTGATATAATCAAAGAAGTTCCGGTACCCGCGGGCGGGGGTAGCTGGAAACCTAAGTAGGGCTGCTTTCATTAGCCCTCCCGATACGATACCATTAAGCGAGTCCAAATTATGGCCATGCTAGGACTACTCAAGAAAAAGAAGGACGTTCCGACGCCGGAAGAGGCACTGGGGGTGTCCGATGCCGAGCCGGAGCTTGACGAGGACGAGGACAGCGAACTCGAACTCACGCACGTCGACCACTACGAGATCATTAAGCCGATCGGCGCAGGGGGGATGGGCAAGGTATACAAGGCCATCGACCGCGAGCGCGATTTGACCGTGGCGATCAAGGTCCTTGACCGGCGCTACGACCTTGACCGCAAGCGCCGGCGGCGCGACCACCTCGGGCGGGAAATCCTGATTGCGGCCAATCTCAATCACGAGACTGTGGTCCGCTACAACAAGGAAATCATTGAGCAGAAGGATCGGAACGGGCATGTCCGGCGCTGCCTGCTGATGGAGTTTGTAGACGGGTTCGACCTGCGAAAGCATATTAAAGAGCAGGATCTGAGCATGAGAAAATCCTTCGAGGTCATGTACAAGCTCTGCACGGGCCTTGACTATCTGCACACAAACGGGATTATTCATCGGGACATCAAGCCCGGTAACTTCATGCTCACGCGCGATCAGAAGCAGGTGAAAATCTTCGACTTCGGCCTGTCCAAGTCCACCGCGAGCTGGCGCACGCGGTGGATGAAGGAAACGGGCGGCACACGTGCCTATATGACTCCGGAACAGCTCCGGAACAAACACGCCAAACTCGATGCGCGTTCAGACATTTTCTCCTTCGGCATCACGATGTATGAGCTGTTTGCCGGGCGACACCCGTGCTCGGGCAAACAGGCGCGAGAGATTCAGAAGCAGCTTGTGTCGAGCCGATACCGCTTCGATCCGCCGTCGAAGTACAATAAGAAGGTGCCGCCGCCACTGGACAAGATCATCTTGAAGTGCCTGCGGCGCTCGCCAGGCAAACGCTATCAAAGCGTAACGGAGATCCTGATGGATTTAGACCGGACATCGGGCACTCGTATTTAGACGGCGCATGCAACCGTGCGCGCGCCGGGGGGATATAGACTTAGGCAGGGGATGTCAAGCGCCTAAGAAGGAAGGAGAATCGGGGAAATCATGTCCAGGAAAGATCAGGGCCCGAGTTTGTTCAAAATCATCGCTGCTATCGTGGTGTTCGGCGGCGTGGCCTTCGGGATCATGCAGGTTTCGCTCTTCTTTCAAGACTATCTAAACCGCGGCGTGGAAGCGGCCGCGGTGAAAAACCTCGACAAGGCGCGCGAGCTCTTCGAGCAGGGGGACATGCTGGAAGCCGCTAAGCTCCTTCGGCCGATCCTTGCGCGGGTGGACGATCCCGCCATATCCCCGAGGGCGCTGATGCTGCAGGCCGAACTCGACCGGAAAGCCGGCGATCTGGATGCTGCCCTCGAGCATCTTCAGGCTGCGTCTGAAGACTTTGAAGACAGCGCCGAGCAGCCGGCCGCATCGCTCGCCTATGCGGCGCTGTTGGAAGAGAGGGGGCGCACGGATGAGGCCCTGGCGGTCTACGCCCGTGTGCGGAAGACCGCGCCGCCGGCCCTGCGCGCACCGGCGCTGATTGCGCTTGGCCGACATAAGGAAAGCTTGAAGGATCGAGAGGCGGCCCGTCAGCTTTTCACGCAGGCCATGGAGGACGCAGAGTGGGGAAGCGACGCGTGGCTGGACGCCGCACAACGTGTCGGCGGCATGAATGTCGCGGCGATTTTCTCGCCGGCGCCCACGCCTGAGAGCGAGGTGTACCGAGTCGTTTCGGGGGACACGCTGACCACGATCGGCATAAGGTTTAATACGACGCAGGGGCTCTTGCTGCGCGCGAACAACCTGGAGAACGCGAACCGGCTGCGCCTGAATCAAACCCTAAAGTATACCCCCAAGGACTTTGAGATCGTCATCGAGCTCTCGACCAAGCGCTTGTATCTTCTGGACTCGCAAGGTGTATTCAACGTGTACAGCGTAGGCCTGGGCAAACCGGGAAATGACACCACGCCGGGCAAGTACAAGATCGGGAATAAGGAAAAGAACCCGACGTGGTACAAGCCGGGTTTCGGCCCCATACCCCCCGGCGACCCGCGCAATGAGCTCGGTACGCGGTGGATGCCGCTGGTGCCTGAGGAAGAAAGGCTGCCTACCGACCTGGGCGTTCACGGCACGATTGATCCGGAGACGGTCGGAGTGTACTCGTCCATGGGCTGTCCCCGGCTTTACAATGATGAGGCCGAAGAGTTGTATGACCTGGTCGTTCGCTCGACGCCTGTAACCATTGTCGAGGTGTATAACCCGAGGCAGATGGGTTAACAGGCCGAAGCCTGCCACCGGGCGCATACGCCTTGACGAGTATCTTTTGCATCCACATTCCTCCTGCGGTATCTTGGCGGTGTAGCCGAGTCCCGAATGGGTGGGCGAATACCAGCAAACGCCGGCGATCGGGCTTCGAGTTTCGTTGGGATTTTGTACGAAATAGGGGGGATTAGACGTGCCCTTATGGGGAACCCGGATTCCACACCGTAGCGTCTTGCTTCCTGCAATTTTCATGACGCTCCTTTTGATGGGCTGCGGGTCCTTTTCACCCGGCGCGAGGCCATTCACAAGGGCCGCCCCCAACAATTCTAGGGTGCCCGTGGAGGCCTTGCGGGAAGCGGCGCGGGAAATCGAGCGGCAAGTCGCTGAGGGCAATCGCGAAGCCGTGCTCCAGAACCGCGTGGGCATCGTTGTAGAGACACCTGAGATCCGGCAGGCGGTGCGTACGCGCGCCGCCAGGGCCGAGCTTGTCAGCGACTTCCTCGATACGGGACACGCCTGGGAACGGCGCAACGGCCGTTTGTGGATCATTCGCTCGGAAGCGTACAAGGCCTCTGGCACGAGCCGTACGCGAGACCTGGATGCACTGATGGTGAACAGCGAAAACCGCAATCGCTGGACCATTTACGAGACGCTGATTGACGAGAGCGGCCTGCCCTCGAGCGCGCTTTCCGCGGTCGAGGAGATTTTTCTTGAAGCGCGGCTCGAGGTGATGAAGCCGGGTCAGAAATACGAGGAC
>JASJYE010000280.1 GCA_030123645.1 Candidatus Hydrogenedentota bacterium
TCGCTTCGCTTGGTACTACTTTTGGAAGAGCTCAAAAGTCCCTGTTTTTGGGCCGGGCTAGCTCGCCGTGTAGGGCAACATCGCAATCTGACGCGCCCGCTTAATGGCACGGGTCAGCATTCGTTGATGTTTCGCCGTGGCGCCCGTAATCCGGCGTGGAATAATCTTGCCTCGCTCCGTTACGTAGTGCTTGAGCATGCTTACATCTTTGTAGTCGATATACACGACACGGTCGACCGTCAGCCGGCACACCTTACGCGGCGTAGAGCGCCGTTTCTTTTTGCGCTTTTTTGCTGCGCTCTTCGCCCTGGCGGATTTCTTCATCCAGTTCCTTCTCCCATCCGGGAAATCATCGGCATTCCTGCACCCTTTCTAAAACGGGATGTCGTCCTCGGGGACCGGTTCCTCGATGGCGCGTGGGGCGGGCGGCTTGCTGGCCTGTGCCGTGCCGCGATCCTCCCAATCGAGCGATTGAACACGGTCGGCGGTTATCTCGATTTTGGTTCGTTTCTGTCCGGTGTTCTTGTCTTCCCACTCATCGCTTTTCAGACGACCCTCGACGATAATCGGGCGGCCTTTATGAAAATTCTCGCCCACAAATTCGGCCGTCTTGTCCCAGCAGGTGACATTAATAAACAGCGTCTCTTCCCGTTGTTCACCTTCCTTCGTCCGATACTTACGCGATACGGCCAGCCCGAGTTCACAGACGGCCGTCCCCGACGGAATATAGCGCAACTCGGGATCGCGGGTCAGTCGTCCCGCGAGGAAAACCTTATTCAGATCCGGCATTTTAAGGTCAGCCATGTGACACCTCCGGGTTAAGCTTCCACTGGTTCTTCAGCGTCTGCTGATATGGTTTCTACCCGTGGGCGGTCGCTCTCGACGCGCCTGTCCGGCCCTGCAGCGGTTCGACTTTCCAAAGCCGCCTGATTACGGCGGGCCTGCTCGGCTTCGAGTCGCAAGGTCCTCTCGTCGAAATGAACGACCAAATACCGAATTACCGTCTCGTTCAACTTAATCGCGTCTTCCAATTTCTTGGGAAAGGCCGGATTGCACTCGAAACGCGTCAGCACGTAAATCCCCTCGTGAAAGCCCTTAACTTCATAAGCGAGGCGCCGCTTGCCCCAAACGTCCACGCGCACTACAGTGCCGCCGTCTTCCGTGATGAGCGATTCAACGCTCTGCACTACCTTCTCGACCTCATCCTCCGACGCTTCCGGCTGGATGATGTAGATCGTTTCATATATTCTCAATCGGATATTCCTCCGTCAAACGACCATGTTTCGGCCTAAAGGGACCTGAGTTAGGAACTTGCCGCGCATGCGCCTCTGGGCTCCTAGGCCCAACACGACGGGATAGATTACCAAATGCGGCGCAGGCGTCTCAAGTACCTTTTTGACAGCGCTTTGGCTAAAATCGAGCGCGGAGGAGGCACATGTGCGTGCCGCGTAATTCAGAGCGGGTCCCCAGGGCCTGTAGGCTACCGGAAATGGAGATTTATTAGCCATGGCGACGCCTGTAATGGACTCGGTCACCACGATCGACGGGCATTACCAATATCGGGGACGCGCGGCGGCCTATCTCATTGATGACGGTGACGAGGCCGCATTCATCGACAATGTTACGCGCTTCTCGGTTCCGTATCTTCTCAACGCCCTGGCTTCCAGAGGACTTCAGCCTGGACAAGTCAGGTATCTCATCGTGACCCACATCCATCTCGACCACAGCGGCGGCACGGCCGAACTCCTAAGGCACTGTCCCAACGCCAAGGTCATCTGTCACCCGCGCGCCGCCAAACATATCATCGATCCTACGAGGCTCATCGAAAGCGCTACACCCGTCTACGGGGAAGAGGAGTTCAATAAGCTTTTCGGAAAGATCGAAGCGGTCGACGAAGCACGAGTAGAGAGCATCGAAGACAGTGCCACTCTTCCCCTGGGATCGCGCACGCTCACTTTCTTCGATGCGCCGGGTCATGCCAGACATCACCTCGTTATACAGGATTCAGCGACGAATTCGATGTTCGCAGGCGACGCCTTCGGCATATGTTATTCACAGCTTCAACATGGCACCCGGGCGTATCTGAACTACGTCTGCGCTCCGCCGCAGTTCGACCCGGGCGCCGCCAAATCCACCATCCGCCGCATCGTCGATTCAGGGATCGACCGGGTCTTCGTGACGCATTTCGGCCAATGTGACGCTGTCCGCCAGGGCGCTGAGCAACTCCTAGACTGCTTGGACCTTTACGAGGTCCTCGTCGATGAGGCGGCCGCTAGCGATCTAGAGGGCGACGGGCTCTTGGAAGAATGCACGCGTCGCGCATTGAATCTCATGACGGACCAACTCAAAATGTGCGGACTGGATCCGCAAGACCCCACGGTCACCAAGTGGGCGACCTCCGAGCACGCGATTACGAGCCAGGGCCTCGCCGTTCTCGCGGGACGGCGCAGAAAGGAGCACGGCTCCAGCTCCTAAGGCGGCCCGCGAAGGCTCGGGCTGGCGTATCGGATAACCTGACTCGGAACGATCAGCACCTCCCGCGGTGAAAGATCCAGCATGAATCCGACCTTCGGAAATGTCAGGATGATATCGCGCCGCTCGGGGGCGACTTCCGCTATCGCGGACAACACCGCGTTCTTCTGATAACTCAGCTGGTTCATTTCTACCACGGTATCCCCCCACAGGACCTCGTACAGGTCGCCATAAGGAATCACCGACCCCGCCGATTCGGCGAGGTAGAGCAAAAGCTTCCATGCCAAAGGCTGGACTGTCGCCGGCTTCAAGTCGATCAGCACATGGCCCGGCTCTCGAAAGTCCAACAGTAAAACCAGATGGCGAAACGGCTTGGGACCGCGCGGTCTCCGGCCGGGGCCCTTGCATGATCCGGGAACTGACATGTCATCTCGTCCTTCGTGTATACGGGCCACAGCCCCAGCCGCTCCAATCGGTGGGCACAGAAAGGACTGCACCCCTAAAATACGCAGAATCTGTTGCACTCCGAGGCGCAGATGCATCATTGTGCGCCTTAAAGAGAATCCGGGCCGACAGCTAAGACGGGTCCCATGGTACGTACATGTACTATTAGTAATTCATTACTATAACTAAATCTTATCGATTTATCAATAATTAATATCTTGCCGGTCAGCCATCACTCCCTATTGACTTAGACCTGAAATAGCGTTATAGTACTGATGAATCGACGTTCCCTAGGACCACAACGCATGACGCTCCCCCTGGGTGGCTCGCCGCTCTATGTAGCTACACGGAGCTAGGGATTGACGGCAACGATGAGGCGGGGAGGTGCTTAGGTTGAGTCACGGTGCCACATCCCGGAGCTTCGACCGAGGCGAGCTCTTCGATCTCGATACTGAGAAGCTTAGAGATGACTTTCGAGCGCTGAGGCGGCGGCGAAACTTAAGCCAGGCCGATGTTGCGGCCCTCCTCGATGTAAGCCAAGCGACAATATCGTCCTTCGAGCAAGGAAAGCATCACCAAATACGCTCGAAAACCCTGCACGGTATTCGTGATATTGTCGCCTTTTGGAAGCGCGAGAATGCTTCCGGCTCGCCGAGGTCAGGAGCGAAGCGCGGCATAGTGGAGCGGCGCGAACTCGGGGCGCAAACGGAGGTGCGATGCGCTCAATGCGGTGTGCGCATGCCAGACCTGAGGACACCGGCGGTTTTCTGCCCATCCTGTGGCGCGCACATACGCGGTTCGTGCGATTGCGGCCATCCTATCCTCGACCCAAAGGCCGGATACTGTAGCCGCTGTGGCGAAGCGGTCAAGGCTTCGAATCCTCGCGTCCTGCAACGAGACGACGGGGAATTTCAGATCGCGCTCCTTAAAAGCGTACTTCGCTGGATTGAACGCGGAGATCCCGCCGAACGTATCCTGCAGGATCTTAGGCATCTCGCTTCGCAAACGAAGGATCCTTAATCCGGTGAGCTTTCCGGGCTAACGGCACGGCGGCGGCCCGCGGCGTGAATGCGTCAGTCCCCAGCACCCACACTCTGTAGGCGGAGCACTTCCAGCTCATTGGGCATATCGAAAATCGGCATTTCGGTTGGGGGCTTTGTGCCGCGAATATAGGCTTCGCGGTAATTGCCTCCGGCCAAGCCGGTACCTCGGTCGATGT
>JASJYE010000281.1 GCA_030123645.1 Candidatus Hydrogenedentota bacterium
TCACGAACGTATCAAGGAAAAGAAAGGATACGTGTAACTGTATGAGAGATGGGGGCTTGGGCGCTCATGACAACTGACCCACTTCTGCTAACTTAAAATGACCCATTAGGAGCTGCAGAATTCAGCGCAGGATTTTTTGAAGGCTAGAGGTTTTTGAGGACTTGAGGGGTGGGAGCGGATGTCGGAAGGCCGTGCTTTGGGTCGCGAAGATTCGTTCCCCGCGAAATATTGATGGTTATGCATTTCTGAAGTAGACGGCTGAGCAGGGCGGCGACCAGGGGTGCGTTGCCGAGGAACTTCTTCCATTCTTGAAATCCCATATTTGTTGTGATGATCGTGCTCTTTTTGGTGCACCGATTATGCATGATCCGGAAGAAATTATTGATTTGGACCTGCCTGAGGGGATTTGTGTATCCAAATTCGTCGATCATCAAAAGGTCGATATTGGACAAACGTTTGACCACCTGTCGTGTGGACCGATCGGCCTGGCTTGCGTCGAGTTCGTCGAATAAATCCTGCGCCTTGATGCAGTAGCCGCTTTTCCCGGCGTAGAGCGCTTTGAGCAATATCCCCGAGGCCAGGCCGGTTTTTCCGTAGCCGGGCTGGGCGATAAAGACGATCGATTTTCCTTGGTCGATGAAGTCCAGCTCCGCGAGGCCGTTTATTGTTCGCTCGCTCACTGACTTTTGCAGATGGTAGGGGAAGGTCTCCAACGTCCAGTATTCCTCCAGCCCCGAGCGCCTAATGCGATTGGCGATGCTCCGATTTCGTTTGTCCTGATGCTCTTGGCTTAGGATGTCGAGCAGGAAGCGGCTGTAACTCGGCTTCTTCTTCTGGGCCGTTTTAAGGGCCTCAACGATCGTCTCGCGGGTGTGGCGCAGTTTCAACGCATCGAGCAGGTTATGCAGTTGGTCGATCATCGTCTTCCTCCTTCGGGGTATAGTCGTCTAAGTCGGGCTCAGGCGTGGCCGCGCCCGCCTGGTACTCGGGGAGCTTCTCATAATCTTGGGGCTCGAAATCCATAGGCAGCGCGTAATCCTTTTGGGCCATATTCTGAAGCAGGATAGTCTCAATCCTGCCGGCGTCAAAGAGCCTATGCTCGGCGGCCCGGGCAACCGCGGCGACCAAGTCTTCGGCGCGGTACTCGCAAAGCAGCGCATAGAGCTTCTTGACACTCCAGATATATCTTGGCCCGCGCTCGGCCTTCAACAACGCCAGATAGGCTCGCATCGTCTCACCCAATCCCTTAAGCTTGCTCTCCTCGGCCAACTGAATGGATTTCTGCCGGCGAGGCGCTCGTGACGGTGATGGAAGCGCGGCGGACGGGCTTCCTTCTATTTTCTTTTTGTGGTTCCCGATTTCATTGGAACCGTCGAGGACGATCACCCGGTCCTTGCTCTCGCGAACCAGAACCGTCTTGCCGATGTAGGCGGCCGGAACCGGGTATTTCATCGCGTGCAGGCTCACGCAGCCGTAGGCGTCCACGCCCCGGGAACATAAGCGGTACACCTCCGGCACGAAAAGGGGAATCGGTACAAGCGCCGATTTCTCAGAGGCGAAGAGCTCCACCGGACTCGACTTCAGTTCGCGCATCCGCCGGCGGTTGGCTTTTTCGTCCGCCCACGCGAAGGCTTGGGCGTTTAGGTCATCGTCGTCTTTAAATATCCGTCCAACGAGGAAGTTCCGCTCCACATAATCGAAAACTCGTTCCACCTTCCCCGACCGGTCGGCGTGGCCGACCTCATGGGCGAGAAATCTGAAACCGAAGCGCTTCTCGAACGCCTCGATCTCGGGCGCTACTTCCGCATAACGTCCGGCCCCGCACGCGATGACCACCGAGCTGTTGTCGATCACGATCCGCCTGCAGCTGCCGCCGAAATACTTGAAGGCTTCGGTGAGGAAGATCTTCACATGGAACCGCTGATACCGCTCGAAGAACCGAATGTAGACCATCCGCGAGTATCCCAAGACCAAGCTGGCGCATTGGCGTTTCACCATCTTTCCCCCGACCTTGATCGTATAGGGCGAGGTGTCATGCTGGGATTCCTCACCGGGTTCGGTCACAATACGGCCCGCCCGTTTCTTTTCCCGTACGCCGATCCCGTGTTCACGGCAAAACCGGGTCAGTGTCGAATAGGGAATCTCAAAATGACGGCCCTCGCGTTTGAACTTGTCGCCGAGCATCTCCCACACGCGCTGCATGCTCCCGTCGATCCGCTTGGTGCTCTCGCTGCGGCATGTTTCATGGAAGGCCCGCAGGTCGTCAAGGTACGCGTCTAATTGACCGCTTCGCTCAATCCCCGGCGGCGCGGCCGTCCCGCTTTTTAATACCGCCTTCACCGTATTGCGGCTCACACCGACGGCCTTGCTGATCTGTCGCTTGCTATAACCTTTCCCGGCCAGCGCCAAGATCGCCGTTCGCATTTCCTTGCTTAACATACCCGTCCTCCCTATCCGCTATTTTTTGACGGGAATGTTTTATTTCTCAAAGCAGCCACTAAAGGCCGCCGACGCCGTCTTCGCCAGCATCCCAAATCGCTCCTGGGCCCGCTTCCACGCGCTCTTGAGCAGGCCTGTTCCGATATCCAATCCTCCCTCGCTAATGATCCGAGGCAAATCGCGGGCTAATCCCAACGAAACACCGCCGACTAAATCCAGGTTTTGACGGCACCGCTGCTCCGCTACGCTCAGACGCGGGTCCAGCCTCCCTTGCGCCGCCGCGGCCAGAACACGTAGGTATAATTTCGGATCCTCCACCAGCTTGCGCCGCTCTTCCCGGCTGCCGGCTTTGTAGTGCCCATAAAGCGCCGCCAGTTCCCGGTCCGTCGTTCCAGACGAGCGTAGTTTCTCAACGACTCTCTTCGCGTCGCCTTCGTTTACGCGCGTAAACGGCAAAATGTGGTGCGACGCGCCGTGCGCACCGATGCGCCCCGACGACACCTCATCGGCAAGCCACCCCGGCATCCGTTCAATCAGGCTCAAACGCTTGCTGACCCAGCCCTTGCTTCGCATCAGACGCACACCAATTCGCCCCAGGCTCCAGCCCCTCACACGGTGCAATTCGGCGATCAGCCACCCCTCTTCAAAAACGCTCCAGCTGCCCTGCTTGCCCAACTGATACGCCGCGCTCAATGCTTCCGCCGCGTCCATCTCCCAGATTACGGCCTTGACCACGTCCCGGCGCAGTTTCCCCAGCGCCCGGACCCGCTTATGGCCGTCTATCACCTCGTAGCGGCCGGACGCGGCGCCGGCCACCACGATCACCGGGTTTTGCTGGCCGTACTCGCCCAGCGAGATCAAAAGGCGTTTTTCCGCCGGAGGTCGTTTCGCCCGCAGCCGAACATAGCTCAGATCAAGACGGTGTAAATCCAGTTCCACGATTTTCATCAACATCATCGTAACTCGGCACCTGCCCCACAGTCCATAAACTCTTGTATATCGGCGCATCGACGAAAATGAACCCCAAAAACAACGTTCTACCGTCGGGGGACCAACTCTTGTATATCGGCGCTTTTGACCCCGCCCAAGAGGTCCAATACCCCGTCGAGCTGCAGCCGAATAGTCTCCTGACGGTCAATGCCTCGGCGGGAGCGCACCTCAAAAATGGCCTTTTCTCGACGGTGGACCAACTCTTGTATATCGGCGCTTTTGCAGGGCCCCTGCTCCGGCCGGTTTCGCCTTTTTCGGCGCATCAGGTTGTCTTTGCTCACATATCCGGGGTGCTTGCCGCGGTACTCTCGGAGGTAGCCGGCGAAGTCCCAATGCCCTTTCTGGCTCGGGTAGCGGCCCTTGAAATAGCCCGGGTTTTTGCGGAGCCAGCTCTGTTGCTCGTTTTTCTTCACCTGATTTCGGCATTTCTTCCGCAGGCAGACCTCTTGCGTTTTCCAGTGCCGCCGAGAGGGTCGGAAAGCCTTCTCGCAGATCTTGCAGCGTTTCTCGCTCATAGCTCCCTCCTCTATAAGCGTACACGCCCTTTCGAGCAGGACGTTAGGCCGTTTCCGTTTCTTCTAATTCAATGAAATGCCGTGACCAAGGGGGTCACTTCGTTCTACGTCGTTTTCGGTGGGTCAGTTCTCGTTAGCAAAGGTGGGTCAATTCTGGTGAGCGGCGAAG
>JASJYE010000025.1 GCA_030123645.1 Candidatus Hydrogenedentota bacterium
TCCTCATTGCGAGGCAGCGTAGCATACCGTACGGCAGTGCCGACCGTGGCAATCTTGCAGACCAACAATCTGTGTTCATCTGCGTAATCTGCGGCCAAACAGTACGCGCATTGACCCTACATCGCCCGCCTCAGGCTTTGCCGCGCGCCGTGCAGCCGAAACATGACGGTGCCGCGCGGTATATCCAGGCACTCTGCGATTTCGTTGTAGGACAATTCGTGGACGTGCCGCATCGTGATGATCTCGCGTTGCGGTTCGCTGATGCGGGTCATGCTCTCGATAATCCGATCGCGCAACTCGCCCAGGCCCGCTTTCGCGTCGGGACCGCGGCGCTTCGAGGCGAAATCTATGCCGGAATCCATCAGCCGGTTGAGGGAGGTCTCGCCGCGGCGCTTGCGTTTCTTGATGTGGTTGAGGCTGGTGTTTCGAACGATGCGGTAGAGCCAGGGGAAGAAGGTCCGGTCCGTATCGAAGCGCGACATGGCCCGGTAGGCCTTCACAAAGGCCTCCTGCGCAATTTCGAGCGCGTCCTCACGGTTTCCCACAAAGCCATAGGCGACGGCGTAGGCGCGCCTCTGGTAAAGCTTCACCAACTCGCCGAAGGCGGCCCGGTCGCCCTTTTGGGCCTGAACGAGGAAGGTCGTTTCGTTTGGAGTCGTTATCGTCATCATTTATATGAGGCTACAACCGGCGGAGTCTATTATTCGCTGGATGGGCGCTTAAATCACAAATTCCCTGAAATCGCGGGACAATTTCTGTAAAGTTTGGCCCCTTCCGCCCATGATCGAAAATGACGTAAGAATTGAGACTGTAAGCGTTTATGTGCTATCTTCCGCCTTGGCGTGATATTTCGTGAATCGATCCTCGGCAGGCCGGTCAGGCGAGTGCTTTTCTCGGTGGCGGGCTGCGAATGCCGCCGGGTTCTGAGTCGTATCGGAACATGCCGTGATGGAGAAGTCGGCGTTGAAGTTGGTGCGGCAAGTAGAGACGTCCGGGATCTGCCCCACTGCATGACCAGCATCACGTTGCAGCCGGCTCTGGACCCATGGATTGACATATCGGTCGTCCCAAAATCGTATGTGCAGTTCATTAGGAGTGTCCCGGATGCCTGAAATACCGGATTCGGCGAAAGCTTGGGGGCTCGACGCCCTTCGTTGCGCTACGGCGGCAGTGATCGTTCTTCGCTTCCAGTTTTTTCCGCCACCTATCGCGCAACCCCTGTGCCTTTTGCCTTTGGTCGCGTTCGGATCGGCGTCGTTTTTAGGTTTGCTCCTGATTGTCGCTCTCCTTCAGGAAATCTTGATGGCGTTTTCCGTTCCACATGCGCTCACCGCAGCGACCATGGCACTGTTCTTGGGCACGGTGTGGTTGTATTATCGGAGGCAGCTTCTGGCCGATGCTGTGCGTTCAGGCCCGTTGAGCGTTTGGTTGTTACGGGATCCGCCGTTGGCCCGGGTCGTACTGGCCATTGCGGGTCTTCTGATACTGGCCGCCATGCTCTTGCGTTCGAGCCCACTGTTGCCCACCACCCTCGTGCTTATGACCTATCCGCTTATGGCTCGGGCCACGATGGCGTCGACTGAGGAGCGGCCAGTTTGGAGTTGGAAGAAGGTCTTGCAGAATGCTTGTCTGATGATCGCATCCATTTTGTCCGGCTTAGCTATTCTGGAAGGTGTGAGCCGTTTAGCGTTTCCAGCCGCGCCGGCTCCGGAGGGGTTTTGGATGCCGCACCCAGAGCGGATCTTCACGCTTCGGCCCAATAGCACCGGCCAGCAACACAACCGCGATCGCAACGAGACAATTCAGATGTCCATCAATGCAGACGGCTTTCGCGAACCGCCCATCCCCGCCAAGACCGCTGGGGACTTTCGCATTCTCGCCTTGGGCGATTCGTTTACCTTCGGCTTCTGGGAGCATTTAGGGGACTCGATACCTAAACGCCTGGAAAGTGTACTTGACGACGCGCCATTGACGAAACGAATGCTGGTTATAAATGGGGGGGCTCCCGGTTACGGACCGTATCAAGAGCTTGATTTGCTCCAAGAGAAAGGCTTTGAGGTCGAGCCCGACCTGGTGGTGCTTCAGGTGCTTACGGGCAACGACGTGCACGAAAGTGTCGAGATCATTGGGAAGTATTTGCGTAGCTATCATGTCGGCCCCGAGGTTTGGCGGCGGACGTATCGCTACCAAGGTGCGTGGCAGGTGCGTCTCGAACTCTGGTTGCAGCGACACAGCACGGCCTACTTCACCTGGATGACGGGGATGCAACACCCCGGTGTCGTGCTGACCTTGGGTAACGAGCTGCGCTTTTTGACGCCGAGTCTGCCCCCAGATCAGCAGTCGGCTCCGAGATCGGTCTTGCGTAATCCTGCGCTGGAGATGTCGCTTATCGAGTGGTACCCCGAATTGGACGAGGCCTGGAGCCGATTTCAGGCGGCGGTGCTGGCCATGCGGGATGCATGCGCAGAAAACAACGTCGACTTTCTGGCCTATTGTATCCCGACACAGGGCTCCATCTCCGACGAGATCTGGGAGCAGAGCCTAAAATTGGTGGAGCCGAAGACCTATGAACGCGGCAAAGGGACACGGCTGATTCACGCATTCTTTGAGGATGCGGGCATTCCGTATGTAGATATCCTATCGGAGCTTGATGGCCGGCCGGATATCGCACAGGTTTTTCACAGATACGACGGCCATTTTTCCGTGCTTGGAAACCGGATCGTGGCGGAGCGGCTTGGGCAGCATCTGCTTGAGGAGTATTTCCCGGCTAAGGGCCTGCTTAGGAGTGAAGAGTAAGGCCTCAGATCGCAGCGTATCTGTAGCGAAGCGCCCATAAAGCGTCTAGCTGTTTACAATGTCGTAACGTTTGAAACTACCTGCATTTATGTGCTACCGTTTCCACTTGCTGCGGTCTGATTTTCAGCGGCCCGGCCGGGGATCCATGCCCTACGGGACCGTCGATACGTATGGCCCGGTCATTGTGTGCCTGCGGCATGTCCGCGGTGCGTTCATCGGAGTATGTGTAGACCATGTTTGAGACGCTGACCTCCAAACTCGAATCGGCCTTTAAGACCATACGCGGCCAGGGCCGTCTGAGCGAGCAGAACATGAAAGACAGTCTCAAGGAGATCCGTTTGGCGCTCCTCGAGGCGGACGTCAATTACAAGGTCGTCAAGAAGTTCATCGCGGATGTGGAGCAGGCGGCGATTGGCCAGGAGGTCGCCAAGAGTCTCCATCCGGGCCAACAGATCGTCAAGATTGTTCACGATGAGCTGATGAACATCATGGGCGGCGCGAACGCACCGCTGAATTTTTCCGACAAGCCGCCGACAGTGATCATGATGGTGGGCTTGCAGGGGCAAGGCAAGACGACGACGGCGGGGAAGCTGGCGCTGCGCTTGAAATCGAAAGGCCGCAAGCCATTGCTGGTCGCGGCGGACGTATATCGCCCGGCGGCCATCAAGCAATTGGAAGTCCTTGCGCAGCAGGCGGGCGTCGAGTTCTTTGGCCTGGATGAACACGCGAAGCCTGTGGATATTTGCGTTATGGCGCGGGGCGAGGCGCAGATGCGCGGCTGCGACGTTATTATATTGGACACGGCGGGCCGTCTGCATATCGATGCCCAGATGATGGCCGAGCTTCGGCAGATTCAAAAGACGATGGAGCCGAACGAAATTCTGTTCGTGGCCAATGCCACTACGGGTCAAGACGCGGTGAACTCGGCCAAGCAATTCAACGACGACTTAGCGCTCACGGGCGTGGTCCTTACGCAGATGGACGGCGATGCCCGCGGCGGCGCAGCCATTAGTCTGATTACGGTCACGGGCTGCCCGATCAAGTTTATCGGAACGGGTGAAAAGCTGGACGCTCTTGACGCGTTTCATCCCAATCGCATGGCGGACCAGATCCTCGGCATGGGCGATGTGGTGTCACTCGTTGAGAAGGCGCAGGAAGTCATCGATCAGGAGAAGGCGCTCAAATTTCAGGAGAAGGCACGAAAAGCGACCTGGGACCTTGAGGATTTTCTCAGTCAGATGCAAGAAGTGAAAAAGATGGGCTCGATCGGCGATTTGATCAAGAAGATCCCGGGGATGAGCCAGTTGGCGGGCGGGGACTTGGACCTTGATGATGGCGAATTAGGGCACATCGAGGCGATAATTTATTCCATGACGCCGGCGGAGCGGCATAAGCCCAAAACGATCAAAGCCAGCCGGCGGCGGCGCATCGCGGACGGCAGCGGCATGGCGATCTCCGACGTGAACCGGCTGCTGAAGGATTTTGAGAAGTCGAAGAAGATGATGAAGCAGATGATGCGGGGCGGGAAACGCCGGGGCATGCGCGCGCGCGGTGGCATGCCCTCTATACCCGGAATGTAGTACTTTATTTGGATGCAACTCAAGAGCAGAGCGAGGAACAATAGATGGCAACCGTAATTCGTCTTAAGCGCGGCGGCAGAACACACGAGCCGTATTATCGCGTCGTGGTTATGGATTCGCGCTCGAAGCTGACCGGACGTGTAATTGAAGAGTTGGGGATATACCAGCCCTGCGCCCGCCCGGAACCTCTCATGGAGATCGAGGAGGACCGCGCGCTGGAATGGCTGTCCAAGGGCGCGCAGCCGAGCGACACGGTGCGTAATATCCTCTCGAAAAAGGGCATCATGGCCAAGCACGCTGGAGGGGCCGCGAGCGCGCCGGCCGCGGTCGGCGAAGCAGAAGCCGAGGCTGAGGCTGAGGCTGAGGCAGAGTAATCTACTTGCCATCACGGATCCGAGCACATGGCGTGCCGAGACCGGGGCGATAAGGGCGGCATTAAACCGTGAAAGAACTGATTGAACTTATTTCTAAGAAGCTGGTTGAGCATCCGGAAGACGTTCAGGTCCGTATGATCGACAGCGACGAAGGCCAGACTTACGAACTACGCGTGCACCCCGAGGACATGGGCCGGGTCATCGGCAAGAACGGCCGCGTGGCCAAGGCGGTGCGCACACTACTGAGTTCTGCGGCGGCAAAGCAGCAGGTGCGGGCCACATTGGAAATCATTGAGTAAGTGTAGCCGTGTCGTGACACAGGAATTTACAGACGCGGGCTTCGTGAGGAGCGTCAACCCGGCGCGGCGCGAGTTGCGCGTCGAAGCGGCAGCAGGCGTTATCGCGAAGCTGGAAGGCCGGCCATGGCTTCATCTTCGAGATGCGACCGGCGAGGTGATGCGGTGCAAGATCGTGAAGCTGTCGCCGCAAAGAGGCTTCGCGATCGTCACGGTGGCGGCCGGAGTGCCGCGTGATACTGTGGCGCGCCTGAAAGGCCGCCGCATTGTGTTGCCCGCGGACGAGATGAAAGAGCGTGGCGCGCGGGAAGTGGACGCCGCGGAATTGGCCGGCATGACGGTGGTTGGCGTCAACGGCCCCCTGATAGGGGAAGTCGTGTCGGGTTTTGAGACGAAAGCGAACGGTGTGCTTGAAGTACTTCGGCCCGATGGCGGGAGCCTGCTTCTGCCGCTCGTGCCGGAGGTGATTGAGGAAATCAACTGGGACGCCAAGAAGGTCGTTGTCCATGATATCGCGCCCTTCGCGGTCGAACACGACAGCGGGCCGCGGCTGACGTAGCGAGGACATCGGATAGCGATGAGGATCGATATCCTCACGATTTTTCCGGGGGTTTTTCAGGCGCCGCTCGGGGCCGGGCTTTTGGGCAAGGCCATCGAGGCCGGGAGTCTGGAAGTTGTGGTGAGCGACATCCGCGATTTTGCGGATGATCCGCACCGTAGTGTTGATGACGCGCCGTTTGGCGGCGGCCCGGGCATGGTGATGAAGTGCGGGCCGCTTTTTGCGGCGGTTGAAAGTTTAGAAGAACGAAATTCCCTTAGGCGGGTGATATTGCTCTCGCCCAAGGGACGGCGCCTGACGCAGGATATCGTGAAGGAACTTGCCGCGGCGCCGGATATGGTCCTGATATGCGGCCGCTATGAAGGCGTCGACGAGCGGGTGGGCCAAGCGCTGTGCACGGATGAGCTATCGCTTGGAGATTATGTCTTGAGCGGCGGTGAGTTCGCTGCCCTTGTCGTGGTCGATGCCGTTGGCCGCATGTTGCCCGGCGTGGTGGGTGACTGGGAATCAGTCGAGACGGATTCCTTCTATCATGGGATTCTTGGGCCGCCACAGTACACGCGGCCCGCGAGTTTTCGCGGCATACAGGTGCCCGAGGTGTTGCGACAAGGCAACCACGAGGCCATTCGGCGTTACCGCCGCAAGGAGGCCCTGCGGGCTACGTTACGGCAACGGCCCGAGTTGATGGCAAAGGCTGACAAAAGCAAGGAAGACGAAGAGCTTCTTCAAGAAATTGAACGCGAGGAACCCGGTCCAGCGTAGATCTGCCGGGGCTGCGCCTACGGGCGAGGAGAGAACACCGTGAACGTATTGGACGAAATCGGCCGGAGCCAAATGAAACCCAAAGAACAGATCCCTCAATTTAGGGTTGGAGATACGGTTCGCGTCCATTTTAGGATCGTCGAAGGCGAGAAAGAGCGCGTGCAGATCTTCGAGGGCGTGGTCATCGGCCGCAAGGGAGGCGAGGGGCCCCAGGCCCGCTTTACCGTGCGGCGTCTGTCGTACAACGAAGGCGTGGAACGGATTTTCCCGCTGCATTCTCCCCGTGTCGAGGCAGTTGAAGTTGTGCGCGAGGGCAGGGTCAGGCGTGCAAAGCTGCACTATCTTCGCGAACGGTCGGGTAAAGCGGCGAGGGTACGCGCCAGGGGCCGGTCGGCGGGTCAGGCAACGGGCACCAAGACCGTGCTGAAGGAGAGCGTGAGCGAGCAGCCCGAAGTTGAGCCGAAATCCGAAGATTCTGAGTCCGTCGAAACCGCGGAATCGGGCAAGGCTGATGAAAACGAGGATGCGAAGTCGAAATAAGGCGATTTTCCTGACCGATTCATGCTATTGTTCGCTCACGAACGGTCACGTTCGTGTTGTTTAGCTGGTTAGTAAAGGGGGATCTGAGAGCATGACCGCGCACTCGCCCTGTGACTGGCTCGCCATCGCCGAAGAGCTTTCCCTTGATTCTATGACGCTCTTCGAGTGTCAGGTCGCACGGGGAGGCTCGCGCCGCATCGCGGGTGTGGACGAGGCAGGGCGGGGACCCTTGGCCGGGCCTATCGTCGCCGCCGCGGTCATCCTCGGCGAGCCGGTGGCCGGAGTGGATGATTCAAAACGCCTGACGGCGCGGCGCCGCGAAGAGCTATTTGCGACGCTGACCTCCGGCCCGCATACGACTGGCGTGGCAATCATCGAGAACGATATGATCGATACCCATGGGATCCAGACTACGAACTACATGGCCATGGCACGGGCACTGGACCAACTGGATCCTCCGGCGGATTTTGCACTCGTTGACGGCTTTACGATCCGCGGGTGCACGACTCCGCAATTGCGCATCGTCAAGGGCGATCAACGCTCGCAGTCGATTGCCGCGGCAAGTATTCTCGCCAAAGTCACACGGGACCGAATTATGTGCGAGTTGGACGCGGAGTTCCCCGAGTACGGCTTTGCACGCCATAAGGGCTACGCCACGCGCGAACACCTTCACGCTATCGATTCGCGCGGCCCGTGCCGCGTGCACCGGAAGTCCTTCGCTCCGATAGCGCTGACCCTCGATACGCTTCAGTTATTTCAGGATGCGGGATAGTCTCACATGAACAAGCTCTTCGTACTGCCCATGTTGCTTCTCGCGGCGGGCTGCGCAAGCACAAGCGCTTCGCCCAGAGCCGCGAAAGCCCGCCCTCCGGCCGCCCTTTCCAAAGAGGATCAAAGCAAGGCCATCGCGCACTACCTTTCGTCCATCGTGTACCGGCGCGTGGGGCAGATCGACGAAGCCATCCGAGAGCTCCGTAATGCGGCGGACCTTTCGCCCGATTCCACCAAGTTGCAGGTGAATTTGCTGGGTGCGTATTACCTGAACGAAGATTTTGAGAATGCGGCCATCATGGCGCAGCGGGCGGTCGGCAAGGAGCCGGAAAACGTCGTGTATCACATCTGGCTGGGCCGGATTTACTATCAGCTCGAGCGTTTCGACGATGCGATGGGGGCTTTTCAGAGCGCGATCGAGATCGATCCCGACAATGCAGTCGCATACGAGCGCCTCGCACAGATCGAGGAGGAGACCAACGACCTTGTCGGAGCGACCGGTGTCTATCGACAGATGCTGGAAATAGCGCCCAATTCCGCCTTCCTGCACTATCGGCTCGGGCTGAACCTGGTGGAACTCAGTGACACCGAAGGGGCACGTCAGTCCCTCAAACGGGCCCTGGAGCTCGATCCACAACTCATGTCGGCTGAGTATCTTGTGGGCGTGATCGACCTCGAAGCGGGTAATTTCGATTCTGCGCTTGAACATTTCCGCCGCTTCCTGGTAAGAAATCCGGGCCACATTCGTACCCGCATGAACATCGCCGCCGCGCATGCGCGGTTGGGAAACTACGACCGTGCGATTGGTGTTATGACCCAGATTATTGAGAGCGCGGAAGTCGATGCGCGGCATATTCTTCTCCGTGCCTACTTAATCCTCCGGAAGGGTGAGGACGCCAACTCGGGCCTGGCAGCCGCCCCGAACGGGGCGCCGTTGTTGGGTACCTTGCTACAAGCGCTCGTTCGAAAGATGGCTGGTGAGCCCTATGTCCCACTGATTGAATCCATAGACGAGATAGAGGGAGATCTGGACTTCGAGAGCAACGTATATCTCAGCGAAATTCTATCGTTGTATGGACGAGAGGAAGCGGGCGAGTTTCTCCTCGACCAGTTTCGTGCGTTGCTGAACGAAGGGCTGCGCTCAAGAGTGCTCGAGACCGTCCTCGCGCGGGCGCTCATGAGCATGAATCGCGACGCTGAGGCCGTGGAGGTGCTCGAGGAGATCCTGCGCAACTATGGCGGGGAAAAGTGGATCCACTACTATCTCGCCATGGTCCACGAGAACTTGGAACACTCGGCACAGACGGAGAAACACCTTCGCGCGTGTCTCGATTATGATCCGAACGATCCGGATGTGCTCAACTTTCTCGGCTATTTCCTTGCAGAGGAAGACAGAAAGCTCGGAGAGGCGAAAGAGCTGCTCGACCGGGCACTGAAGATGGACCCAGAAAACGGCTTTTTCCTCGACAGTTTAGGCTGGATTTACTACCGGCAGGGCAAATCCGAACTTGCCGTGGAGTATATTCGCAGGGCCATCCGCGCGATGTCTTCCGATGATGCGATACTTCGAGATCATCTAGGGGACGCGTACCTGCTCAACGGTGAAACCGCGAAGGCGGTCGCGGAATGGCGTCGTGCGCTCATCCTGGACCGCGAGCTCGCGGGGGTCCAGAAAAAAATCGAGAAGTATCTTCCTCGAATTTCTGAGTAGCCGGTCCCTTGCGCCGATCAGAGAGCTAAGTCGATCAGCTGACCGCGGCGAAGGATGAGCAGGTTTTCGCCCCGCTGCAATGTCACGGTGCGAAAGGACGGATTGAACTCTGAGACGTCCCAATCCTCCCAGAGCTTCTCGCCCAGGGACAGCGTCATGGGCTTCTCTCTGCCGTTCGGAAGATGTAAGATGAAGGAGAAGCGCGTTGCCCCGTTGGCCCCGGTCATAATCCCTTTGAGCTCGACCTTGAGCCCGGAGGCCGCTGAAAGCACCGGCTCGGGCTGCGCGCTCATTTCGGGTTGAACCTCCTCAGTGCTGACGGAAACCGCGCCCGGCACGTCGGCCATTTTGACGGGAGCGGGCGGCATTTCCGGCTCCTCTTGGAGCGCTTCGCTCCGCTCGATCGTAAATTCTTTTATCAGCTCCGTGCCCGCGACCCCAGATAACAACAACACCCGGTACTCTCCCGGCATCAGGCTGAAGGGGATTGTGCGCGTTTCGCCGCGAGCTATCGTACGCAGCACCTGCGAGTGTTCAAGCTCATCGCCCGCGGGAGGCGCGAGATTAACCCCGGACCAGGAGTTCTCCCCGACCCGCTGCTCGATCATGAATCGGAGCGCGCGCCTGCCCAGGTTCGTGACTTGCACCGACCCGGCCTGCTCAGGGCCTTCAAGAGTGTCTCCCATGGCTACGTCCACCGTGGGCGGGGGGGCAAATACGCCGGCGGCCTCACTTGGAATGAGGCCCGCCGCCACGACTCCTATAGCAATGACAGCTAGAGCCAAGGGCCTCAGCTTCCGAAACGGCCACAAAACTGCCAGGGCGGCGCCCGCAATCCCTGCGAGGCCGGCCGCCATCAGCCAGACCCCGGGCCGAAGCAGCCAGGCGGTGCCGGACCGAAATTGCCCTGCCATGGGCTCCAGGCCGCTTAGAGCTTGATAGAGACCGTAGGCCATGATGCACATGCCGACAGTCCAGATCGTAAGAAGTGCCAGGCCGAGCCACATGGCCGGCGTGGTCTCCCTATCCGAGGTAAAACCCAATCGCTCGAGAAATGTACCGCCGGGATGGGGGAGGTCGGCCGAAGTGTTGGCGATCAGGGCGCGGGACGCTAGCGATCGTGCTTTGGCGAGGTCCTTCTTCGCTCGAAGGAGCCTTCGCTCGATGTCGTCGTACTGTTGCCGGCTGATCTCGTCGGCCTTCAAGCGGTCCCGCGCCGCTTCCATCTGCGCATTTACGGTCTCGATATCGCCGGTGAAGTCCTTTTTGAGACGCTCGAGCCTGCCGAAAAAGAAACGCGCCGCCGCGCGCGCCATGCGCTTTTCCACCTCGCACTCCAACTGCGCCGCATCGAGGCTCTCCTCGTCCCCCTCGTCGAAGGTGAGCCGCTCCGCCTGATCGAGCTTCTGCTTGGCCCGCACCGTCCTGCTCAATGCCTCCCTGAGCGATGCTACGTGCTGACTGAGCAAGGGCTGACCTTCGTCGTGCTCGACGGGAAGCGTAAATTTGAAGCCTTCTTCAGGGATGCTATCTATGGAAAGATCCAAAAACCCACCCGCTACATATGGATCCCCTACGGCCAGCCAGCCACGTAGATTCTGCTGCCGTCGTTCGAGGCGTTCGCGGCGAGAGCGGAGACGATAAATACGTGCCTGATACTCGTCAAACGAAATCTCACCTACCCGGGCGCTCAATCGGTCTTGAGCGATTTTCTCTTGCGTATTTGTCAACTCAATCGCGACCTCCATCAGCAACTGATGAAGGTGGTCGTCCAACTCGGCCCGAAGCTTTCCGACCCGGGTGAGATGTCCTTCGATCTCGGCGAGAAGCGCTTTGTCGTCATGGTGATACTCATCGAGCGTCGAAAGTTGGCGCTCGAACTTGTATCGCAGGCTAGAGAGTCTTTGAAGCGGCTCGAGGGTATCGAGGGGAAGCGTAGCCCCGGTCCCCGGTTTCTGCGGCGTCCCGTCTATCAGATCCAGTTCTGTGTTGGGAGTCGAATCGTCGCTAATCTCGCGCCGTACCCCTGCAGCGTCGAGCGCCTTCTGCGCGGCCCTCTCCTCGGCGGCCTCATCAGCCCTGCGGCGGGGACCCCGCAAAAATTCCGGATGATCCTTCAAATAGATCTCGGTAGCACCCTCTGGAATCTGGTCGCGATAGGGAATACGGATTTTCTGACGACAGGCAATGCACTTGCCCGGAAGGCCGTACATTTTCTCCAGGACCTTCATCTTCTGCCCGCAAACGCAGTAGATCCGAAGATGCGTGCCCTTCACATCCGGCATACGTCTTATCCTGTCCCTTTGAGAACGTAGCGCGAGGGCCTGGCCAGCGTCACCTCCCCGCCCCCCCCGCCGCGCCGAACTCTACTTTCGCACAATGCCCTTCTATTTACAAGTGCGACCGGCCGCCGTTCCCAGATTCTACCCACACAGGGACCTGGATCGCTCGCCGCGGGACTTTATTTCAGCGGCCCTGCGAGGCATACTATCGGCGTTCCGTATCTACGCCGCTTTCAAGGGGGCTGCTACATTAATGAGTATGACTGCGACCGCACTTCACGAGTACCTCGAAGGCACCGACCCCGAGGAGATACATCCGGGCTTCCTCGCCTACATCGCGAATCTTTCGGAGACGGCGAGGGTCGCCCCCAATTTAGCGCGGTCCATCGTGCGTGAGCTGGCCGATCAACGGCGGAATCTCAAACTCATCGCCAGTGAAAACTATTGTAGTCTTGCGACGCAGCTCGCGATGGGCAATCTCCTGACGGACAAGTACGCCGAGGGCTTTCCTGGAAACCGTTTTTATGAGGGCTGCGAGAACATCGATGAGGTGGAAAGCTACGCGTGCGAACAAGCCATAGCATTGTTCGGGGCCGAGCATGCCTACGTGCAGCCGCACAGCGGAGCGGACGCTAATATGATCGCGTACTGGGCGATTCTCTCCGCGAAAATCGAGACGCCCGAGCTGGAACGATTGGGGAAGAAGTCCGTCGCAGCGCTCACCGACGAAGAATGGTATGCCTTACGCGAGAAGCTGGGCAATCAACGGCTACTCGGCATGGATCTGCTTTCGGGCGGGCACCTCACCCACGGCTACCGTTTCAATGTTTCGGCGAAGATGTTCGAGTCGCACAGTTACAGCGTCAGCCCTGAGACGATGCTGCTCGATTACGATGAAATCGAAGAACGGGCGCGCGCGGTCAAGCCGTTGATTCTTGTCGCGGGCTACAGTGCGTATCCGCGCGCGATCAACTTCAGGCGCATGCGTGAAATAGCCGATAGCGTCGACGCTGTCTTTATGGTGGACATGGCGCATTTCGCAGGCCTCATAGCGGGGGGTGTCTTCAAGGGGGACGAAGATCCAATTGAGTTTGCCCACGTCGTCACGTCCACGACGCACAAAACGCTGCGAGGGCCGCGCGGCGGAATCATTCTGTGCAAAAAGGAGTACGCACCATACGTCGACAAGGGCTGCCCGCTCGTAATCGGCGGACCGCTCAGCCATATCATGGCGGCGAAAGGGGTCGCCTTTACGGAGGCCAATACCCCCGAGTTCAAAACCTACGCCCACAATATCGTTGCGAATGCCCAGGCTCTCGCTACGGCCTGCATCGATGAAGGGTTGAACCTCGTTTCGGGCGGGACGGACAATCACCTGTTTCTGATCGACGTGCGCTCCTTTGGCCTGACGGGGCGGCAGGCGGCCAGCGCGCTCATGGATTCCTACCTAACGTTGAATAAGAATGCGATCCCCTTCGATCCCAACGGACCGGTCTCGACGAGCGGACTGCGGGTCGGAACACCGGCCGTTACCACGCTTGGCATGGGCACCGAAGAGATGAAGGACATTGCTTTGGTCTTTAAGCTTGTCCTGAGCAACACTCGGCCAGGCGTCATCGAATCGGGCCCAAATAAGGGCAAGCCCAGCAAAGCCAACTATCTCCTGGACGAAGCTGCAAGGGCAGAGGCCCGCGACCGGGTTGGGTCGCTACTGGGCCGTTACCCCGTCTATCCTGAACTCGACCTCAACTTCCTGCTGAAGCACTTCGGCTGAGGCGTCATTTGCAAGGAGATCGTCCCGGCGCTTGACGGTGTTAGCGTTGAAGCTGCAACCCCGCGTATTTTTGGGTCTTTGGTTTAAGAGATTGCCACGGTCGCTTCGCTCCCTGTTAAGAACGCTTTTTTTGACAGGATTTACATGATGAACAAGATTCTTGTTT
>JASJYE010000282.1 GCA_030123645.1 Candidatus Hydrogenedentota bacterium
GATGGGGTTCCGGCAAGCGGACCTGCACGTGCGCATGCAGGATCACGTCTCAGCGCACGACAATTGCGGAATTACCACGCATCGGGGCGCAGGCAAGACGGACCAACTCAGCGTCGGACGTATGGCGTGGGAGATTGGGCGCGATCCGAATATCCGCATCAAGATATTCAAGAACTCCAACGGCGAAGCGGTGAAGGTGACCGACGCCGTGCGTCGTATCATCGACACCGAGGCGTATCGCGAAGTCTTCCCGAATATCGTACCCGATCTCGACAAGTGGTCCGGCCCCAATTTCCGTGTCAGGCGAACATCGAAGGGCGAGAAGGAGCCGACCTATCAGGCGTACGGAATCTTCGACACCAGCACGGGCGGGCGTGCGGATTTGATTGTGTACGATGACATTTGCGACGTGAAGAACTCGATTCAGTTCCCGGCCCTGCGCGACAAGGTCAAGGAGCAGTACCGCAACGCCACGCAGAACATGCTGGTCAAGGGCGGGCGAGTGTGGCGGGTTTACACCCCCTATCATGTCGCCGACCTGACGGTGGACTGGGAGAGGAACCCTAACATTGCATTGCTGAGAGAGCCGGTCAAGGCGTGGGTCTCGCCCTGGCTCCAAGAATTCCCGCCCGAGCGACTGAAGGACATCGCACTCGATATCGGCATGACGGCCTACGCCCGCGCCTACGAACTCAAGCGCGTGTCCGACGAGGATATCCTGATCAAGAAGGCGTGGGTCGATCAGGGGTTCTACATCGGGAAGATCCCCATCAGCGGCCCGCGCGTGGGTTCGATCGACTTCGCGTTTACCAAGCCGCGGGCGGGCGGGGTCAAGATGGGCTCCAAAGACCCGGACTATTCGGTGCTCATCACGGCCGTGGTCGATGGCAACGGCAATTGCTATCTGGAGAAAATGATCCGCGTGCGCGTCACGTACCCGGAGTTCAAGGAGTTGCTGGTGGAGCACGCTGCGGACTGCGATCGGATCGTGGCCGAAGATGTTGCCGCGCAGCGTGCGTTGATCCAAGACCTGAATCTCACCACCCCGCTGAACATCAAAGCGATGTCGCCGTCCGCAGGAGCTACGGGCGGGCAATCATATGACAAGCGCGGACGCCTGAACGCCGTGTCGCCGATGATCGAAGCCGGCAAGGTTCACCTGCCCGCATACCGGCAACAGGAGCAGATTCTGCCGACACGGGAGTTTGAGGCGCTATATGATGAACTGACGACGTTCCCCGTGTGCGAGCACGATGATACGGTGGATGCACTTACCCAACTTCTCCGTGAGGTAAAGAAACACTATGTCAACCGCAAGGACGGCCCGCAAACGAAAATCGACATCTACAAGCAAAGCTCGCGCCTCGGGCGGTTCTTCCCCACGTAAGGAACGGAAGCAGCCGATGCAGTACCGCGAAGGCGAGAGCCGTATGGCCCGCGCGGCGGCGCGCGTAAGCGGGACACTCAGCGACCCGCGGCAATCTACGGTAGCCTTCCTGGCGGCCATGAACCGCGTGCTGCGCGATCCCTCGGAGGCCCGGCGTAAGAGCCGCGAAGACTCCAGGATCATGCGCCGCGATCCGCGTATCGAAGCGTCGCTCAAGAAACGCAAGCTCTACACCGCAGCGCTCAAGTGGAGCATTGTGCCGGAAGACGACAAGGATGCCGGGCAGATCGAGGCTGCCGAAACACTCACCGACTATCTGGAATCATTTGACCTCGTGGAACTGATCGAGAATCTATTGGAGGCCATATGGTACGGCCCAGGGCCAGCGGAACTTATGGTCGGCTTCGATGAGCGTGGACGGGACTACCGGGTTACGGGCACGCGCGCCATCCACCCCGACAGCGTGGTATTCGACGCGGACGGCACCCCCCTGCTGCGCGTAGGGGCGGGCTATCGCGGTGACAACGCGATCGCCGGATGGGAGAGCCGCGCGCGTCCGCTCAACGCGGTCGAGCGTCAAATCTTCATCCTGCACACGTTCAACCCGGCCGCCCCGGAGTTCTTCGTGCCCGAAGAGGCCGCCCTGATCTATCACGGCAGCGGGCTCCGCGAGGACGTGTGGTATTACTGGTGGATCAGCAATCACATTCACAAGCAGTGGGTCTATTTCCTCGAGCGCTACGCCGCGGGCATCGTGATGATCAAACACCCGGACACGCAGGCAGGGCGCGATGCTGCCGAGGCTGCGGTGCGCGATTACAAGGACGGCAACTTCCTGCTGGTCCCCATCCCCGGCGACGCGGTGGACATCAAAGCCTTCGATATTGAGATCAAGGAAGCGCCGGGGAATGTGGGCCAACTGTTCATGGATTACGTGGACACGTTCACGGGCGGGTACATCAAGCAGATCATCGAAGGGCAGGTATTGACCAGCGATGTCGGCGCGACCGGATTGGGCAGCGGCGTCGCCCAAGCGCACGAGAGCACCTTCCAAACCTACATAGAATACGATGCCCGGCGCTTGGCCCGCACGCTCACGAATCAGCTTGTGGCCCGCCTGCAATCGTGGAACAACATCCTGCCCGACGTGCGGTTCAAGTTTGAATTCGCGATCGGTGAGACGACCAAGAAGGAAACTATGGAGGCCGTGCAAGCGGCGCACGCTATGGGCGTGCAGTTCAAGGAAGGCGAAGTTCGCGATATCACCGGACTATCGAAGCCCGATGACGGCGATGATGTCATCGGCGGCGAGCAGATGACGGATCAGTTTGACTTCGGCGAAGGATTACGGAGCCCCAACGGAGATAACGGAGTGGCCGCCGGATCGAACAGGATCAGCGGTCTTTTGGACGACGACTCGCATAATGGAGATGGACGATGACGACGAAAGCACCTACAAAGCTGGCGAATACGCTGGAACTCAAAGAACTGCCGGAGGGCGCAGAAGAAATGCGCGAGGTCATAGCGGCGCATGCACGGGAGATAATCAGGGCAGAGATGTCGGTTCTCCAGAGCTTCTTAAAGGATGTGGCACGGTTGCTCCAATACCACGTCGAGTATGCCCTGTGGTCCGAAGGCCGTGACCGCTTTTCCGGGCCGAGGCCGCACGATAAGCTGCGCGAACTCCGGCGCCAGTGCGACGACATGAGGAAGGCACTCGCCAATGGCTTCACCACGAACGATCGACCTGATCCTGACGGCGCTGGTTGATCGCATCCAATCGCAGTACATCGGATTCATCCGGGCGGTGCTGCTGGGTGAAGCGTTCGATGCCGCGCCGCTGGTTCAAATGACGGCCAAGGCACTGCTGTTGGCCGACCTGGAGGGCCGGGCCTACGCGGTGACCCGGGCGCGCGCCGCCGGGATTGAATACGAGTTCGATGATCTTGCGGCGATCGACTTCATTCCCGATCTCCCCGACGCCCTGCACTACGCCAAGCCTGATGCGCCAATACCGGATATCCCCGGCACACCGCGAGCAGCGGTGGCCGTGGGCGTTCCCAAGATCGGTAAGATGATCACGAGTATGCCGCTCAAGCGCATGGCCAGAGCGTTCCGGCGATCGGTGCCGAACATCACGCAACGGATACTCACCCAGGCGGCGCGCATGGGCGGGACGGCAAGGCAAGTATGGGCGCAGGAGTCCGTCGCCGTTCTTGAGACTCTGGCACCCATGCTTCAAAACCAACTCAAGGAAGGCGTGTCGCTTCAACAGTTCTTCTTAGATGCAGAGGCCAAGACGCAACGGGCGGAGTTCGGGCAGATCGCGAGGGGGCGGCTCGAAAACATATTCCGCACCAATCTCTCGACCGCCGCCGGCGAGGCCGCTTTCGAGCAATCGCACGATGAGAGGATCATGCACGCCGTAGTGTTCTACAAGTACTTCGCCGTGGGTGACAACCGCGTGCGCCCGCAGCATTGGGCCTTCAACGGCTTCATCGCACCGAAGGACTGGCCCGGCTGGGTCACGATCAAGATACCCAACGGTTTTTCCTGTCGATGTGCGCCGGCCGGTACGCTGTTCACCGGCGACGCCCGGCGCATGGGGCTGATCGACGAACAGAACCGCCCCATCGAAAGCAAGTACAAGAAGACGTGGGGGCGCGCCATCGCGGCCGGGCTGCTCACGCCGACGGGCGCGTTGACGTACCCGC
>JASJYE010000283.1 GCA_030123645.1 Candidatus Hydrogenedentota bacterium
TCTAGTACTTCGGCATCGATGGGTCGACGTCATCCGCCCATCGCGTAATGCCGCCGACGAGATTCTTGACCTTCGAATAGCCGTTCGCGAAGAGAATGTCCTGCGCCTTCGCGCTCCGGCCGCCCAGTTTGCAATGCACTACGATGTCGGAGTCGGAGTCGAGCTCGTCGATACGGGCCTCGAATTCGCTCAGCGGGATCAATGTCGCGCCTTGAATATTGCAAATTTCCCATTCGTGTTGTTCACGCACGTCGATCAGCACGAAGTCCTCGCCCCTGTCCATACGCGCCTTCACTTCCACGGGCGTAATCTCGTCCAGCCCAATCTCCTCAGAGGCTTCGGTCTCGCCGGCAGTCGGGATGCCGCAAAACTCGTTATAGTCGATGAGCTCCGTCACCGTCGGATTCTCGCCGCAGATCGGGCACTTTGGATCCTTCTTCAGCTTGAGCTCGCGGAACTTCATGTCCAAGGCGTTAAAGAGCAGCAAGCGTCCGATGAGGGGCTTGCCCTGGCCGAGAATGAGCTTGACGCCCTCGTTGGCCTGAAGTAGGCCCACGATGCCCGGCAAGATGCCGATGACGCCGCCTTCGGCGCAGCTCGGGACCATCCCGGGCGGCGGCGGCTCGGGATAGAGGCAGCGGTAGCAGGGGCCTTTCTCGGCCCAAAACACGGACGCCTGCCCCTCGAAGCGAAAGATGCTGCCGTAGACGTTCGGCTTGCCGAGCAGCACGCACGCGTCGTTCACGAGGTAGCGCGTCGGAAAATTGTCCGTGCCGTCGATGACCATGTCGTACTGCGCGATGATCTCCATCGCGTTTTCCGACGTGAGCCCCGTGTTGTACACGTCGACCTCGACGTGCGGGTTAATGTCGTTGATGGTCGCTTTGGCGGAATCCACTTTCAACTTACCGACATCTTTTGTGCCGTGGATGACTTGGCGCTGGAGGTTCGATTCATCCACCACGTCGAAGTCGACGATCCCAAGCCGACCGATGCCCGCCGCGGCCAGATACAGGCCCAGCGGCGAGCCGAGGCCGCCCGCGCCCACAAGCAGGATGCTTGCTGCCTTCAGTTTTTTCTGACCTTCCATGCCGACCTCCGGCAGGATCAAATGCCGGCTGTAGCGCGCAATCTCGTCCTTGGACAACTCAATCGCCTCTGTAACCATGTTCAAGTACGGACTCTCGCCCGCCTTGCCCTCCGAAGCCGCATCCAAGACCGCGCCGCCTGCCACGGCCGGGACGAGCATAATCTCATCGCCGTCTTTGCAGGGGGCGTTTACAATGTCGTCTCCGCGAATATTGTCCTCGTTGAGATAGACATTGACGAAGTTGCGGATGGCGCCGTCGTCATCCAGGAGGTGGCCCTTGAGTTCCGGATAGGTCGCGATAAGCTGGTCAATCACCTCGCCGACCTTCGCGCCGGCCAATTCGATCGTATCCTGACCGTTGGCATATTGGCGTAGGGCCGTGGGCAGCAGCACTTTTACACCCATCGTTCTTGCTCCTTAACGTTCTTCGCCTTCCAAGGCGATGTCTTCCTCATCAAAGGCCGACCGATCGTCCTTGAGGATCCATGAGGTCATATTGTCTGCGCTCTTGTCCATAATCGAAACGATGACATACGAGTAAAACGGCCAGGCCTGGTCCAGATCGTATTGCGAGGGCCGCGCCCGGGCGTTCGGATGCGAATGGTAGAATCCGACGATATCCAAGCCCTTGCTCCGGGCCGCCTTCTCACCTCGCATGTAGGCTTCAGATGTGATCAGAAAGCGATGATACTGCTCCTCATCCTCGCGGTCGTTGTCGGCACGCATTAACTCAATAACCCTTCGATTCTCGCCATTCACCGACCCGAGCATAAATCCACAACACTCGTTGGGAAAAGTCTCTTCCCCGTGGCCTCGTATGGCCTCTTCCAGCTCCGTTGAAATCACGATTGCCATGCTATTTCTTGTCCCAAAACAGGAAGTCCAAATACTTAAGACCGCCGTCGGGCAGGATTGTGACGACCACGCCGTCAGACAGCGATCGCGCCACATCCAGCGCACAGGCCACAGCCGCGCCCGCAGATGGACCTACAAGAAGGCCCTCTTCTTTCGCCAGCCGCAGACACATGGCCTGCGCATCCTCGGTGCGGAGCCATCGGTTTTCGTCGGCTAAGCTCTCATCGTATATCGCCGGTACGATGGAAGTTGGAATGTGCTTCATCCCTTCCAGCCCGTGCATCGGTGAATCCGGCTGAAAGGATATCAGTTTAATATTCTCGTCCATTTCTTTCAACCACGTCCCTGTGCCACGAAAGGTCCCCGTCGTGCCCAGTGCGGCCACAAAATGCGTGATCGCTCCGCTGGTTTGCGTGTAAATTTCCGGTCCCGTCGACTGGTAATGGGCCTGCCAATTTGCCGGATTGCTGTACTGATCCGGGTAAAAATAGCGCTCCGGCTCGGCCTCATTCAGCCTGATGGCCTCCTCGATTGCCCCGTCCGAGCCGCGGGTCGGGTCGGTGAGCACCAATTCGGCGCCAAAGGCTACCAGGATACGCTGCCGGAGGGGACCAATATTCTTCGGTACGCAGAGTTTCACCTTGTAGCCCATTGCGGAACATAACATGGCGTACGCGATGCCCGTATTACCCGAAGTCGAGTCCATCAACGTCTTCTCGCGCGTCAATTTCCCCGTTTTTTCGCCCTCGAGAATCATGTTCAGCGCCGGGCGATCCTTGACGGAGCCGCCCGGGTTGTACCATTCCGCTTTGCCGAAGATGCGGACCGGCTCGACCTCCTTCGAAATCGCCTTCAATTCGAGCAAGGGGGTATTGCCCACACATTCGACAACACATGTTCTGCGGTCAATCGCCCGCTTCGTGTCTCCGGAAAGCGTTGGTATATTAGAGGTTTCGGTCATGGGGCTCACTTATACATGGTAAACATAGTCATTTTACTAAAGATTCCGTACCCGAGTCCACTTTTCCATGCGCACAGCCTCGATCAGGCCATATTCCAGCCCTTTTCGGGGCCTCTAGGGCCTGAGGTTCCACTCACGGCTCACCGCACGTCGCGATGTCGATTTGGTGGAGGAGCTCGTCAACGGCGCCCCGTTCTGTCGGACGGGGATAACCAACATGGCCACTATAAGGGACACAATCCGAAGCGGTGGTTCCGGCCCGTCTGCGCTCCTACCTCGCTCCGCTTGGGTCTACTTTTGCAAAGGCTCAAAAATCCCTTTTTTTGCTCAGCGACCTTCGCGAGTGCGAATTGTTGACGTGCACGATGCTACCTGCCTCTCGCCAGCCAGACGTAGCGTTGTCGTGCCAGTGTCCCGAATTTCAAATTGTTTGAATATGTCCCGAACGCTCTCGAAGGAGGACGAGGCTCCCTCCGAGCCGGATTCTTTAGGCAATATACGGCTTAGCAGGCGCTTCGCCCTCCCAATACGACGTCTAAACTATTTCAAAGAATTTAGAACTCACGCACTAGCATGATCTTTGACATTTTGGGCGTGTATATCGTCCGTGAGGCATCCAAGACTGAGGTCGCAAAGGGAAATCATTTAGGTAGTCGTCCTGAAAAAGCCCCCGTTGCAGCAGTCCCCTATCTTCATATATGTAAAGAGATTAAATGGTCGGGGTGAGAGGATTTGAACCTCCGACCTCTTCGTCCCGAAAGAGACTAGGCTGAGACGCTGAATACCGTAACTCCTTGATTTACAGTGTACTAGCCTGTCTCGATGATTGCAAGTTTTGCACTCAAATGCACCCGATTTTACCCCTTTGCGTGTAGACTACACGTTTGAGGATCGCCTGAGAACGACGGCCCAACAGGTGAGGGTTGTATATTTGGGAATCCATCCAGTCATTTACGAAAATGCCAAATTCCCCGCTGAATTCCGGCTGAAGCTAGCCGAAGGAGAGTCCGATGCGAAAACTGACCGAGCAAATCAGAAATATCTCTGCTTGACGAATCGTCGATCCCTCTTGAGCGGGGGCGGCGATAATTTATAGGGCGGCGGTTTTTTTTTGCGTCTGGCGATAATTTATCGCGTCGGGGGTTTCTATCTGGGTCGGGCGCTAATTTATCGCGTCGGGGTTTCGGAAC
>JASJYE010000284.1 GCA_030123645.1 Candidatus Hydrogenedentota bacterium
TGCTCGGCCTGAAGTTTCATCCGGGCGAGCGATTGAGCGTGTTGCACGGAAAGTTCTTGAACTTCGCTCTTCAGCGAACGGTTCCCGTTGTACGCCGACAGCCAGAAGGCCGTCGCGACGACCCCGAGGCAGCATCCAAGTACCATCACTGCTCGTCCCATGGCTCGCTCCTCATTTGTTGCGGGTAAACAGCTCTTTCGTTCACTACTCAGAACCCAACCGAATATCCTAACGTTCCGCGACTCCCTTTACCAGTAAATGCCGCTCATCATTACATCTATTAAGTCACCGCCTCACTCCCTGCGGTTCACACCGCCACCATCTTCCCGGACTTGGCCGACCGGTACGCTGCGAGCGTTACCTCGAGCGCGCGCAAACCGTCCTCGCCCGTGACCGATGGCGGACGTTGCGCATCGACCGCGTCGACGAAATCTTTCACCATCGCGAGGTTCGCGTCGTCGCCCCAGAAGGCCCACTCGGTCTTCCGCACTCGATCGCTGTACACGTCAATCTTCTGATTGAAGCCATCTACGCTCAACACCCCCTTCGAGCCCACCAACTCGAAGGTCACGTCGCCCCAAGTGGGAAAACTTTCTGCCCGGTTCCAACTCGCGACGTGCGACACGATCACGCCGTCTTCCATCTCCAAATGCAGGCTGCCCACATCGTCCGTTTTGAGGCCCTCGTGCAACAGGGTTCCGCAGTCGCAGTAGACCCTTGTGAACTCCTTCCCCGTCATCCATCGCAGCGCGTCAACGACATGCACCGTATGGTCCATCACCGCGCCCCCGCCCGAGAGTTTCGGGTCCGCGAACCAGCCCCCGGGAAACGAGCCGTTATTCGTGCATGCAGCGGCGTGGAGTCGCCCAATCTCCCCACTCTTCAGTCGATTCCGCGCCTCTATGACAGGCGTGATGAAGCGGCAAGGAAAGGCCGTGCCGAGGCCAACGCCCGCCGCGCTGCACGCCCGGATCATCGCCTTCGCGTCGGCGACCGTCGTTGCGAGCGGCTTCTCGCACAACACCCATTTCCCCGCCTTTGCCGCCGCCTCGACCATGGGCCGATGCTTCGAGTTCTCCGAGCAGACAATGACCGCGTCAACACCGGACGATAGAAACTTCTGTAGGTCGGCGATAAACTTCGTGCCGAATTCCCGCGCCGCCGCACGCCCTCGCTTCGAGTCGTCATCCCATATCGCTACGAGCTCCGCGTCCGGTAGCGCCTTCACACAACCGGCATAGGCATACGCATGCATGTGCGCACAACTCATGATCCCAATTTTCGCCATGGTCCTGCCCTCCACGTTCTCATTCCGTCTAAGGCCGCACCGCCCTGCCCGTCTTCGCCGACCTTAGCGCCGCTTCAGCCACTCGCACCGCCCACAGCGCATCCTCCGCGCTCGCCGGATCTCCTACGCCGTCCGTGGCCGCGATAAACTGCTCGATTTCTGACTCTTCAATGCTCTTTAGTACAGGACTCAAACCGAGTGCAGGGGTCCCGCCCGACCGCCGTGACGTGCGCACAGGAACGTCGCCGCTGTCGTACTGGACCATCCCACCCGTGCCGCAAAGCTCAATTCTCAGGCTCGGCGCGCTGCCCTTAGCATGCGCCCACGAACCAATCACCTGCGCGATCGCACCCGTCTCGAGCCTAAGCGTAACCATCGAGAAATCGAATCCGCCATGCTCCAAATTCTGGCAAAATACCTTCTTCACCTTTCCAAATTGTCTCGATATCCAGTCGAAATCGTGCACCAGTCCGTCAAGCGTCACCCCGCCGCTTTGAGCGTAATCCCGATACCAGTTGCCGGCGCCTTTCGGCATAGGCCCGGCGCGATACGTCCTGATGTAGCCTACTTTCCCGATCTTCGCGGCGTTTATCTGCGCCTCGATGGCTTCATATTCGGGCCGGGACCGCGACGGATTCGCCACGTGACACACCACGCCGCGCTTGCGCACCTCCCCAACGATCTCCCGGCCCTGGGCGGTAGTACGCGTAAAGGGGGCCTCGCAGAGGACGGGTTTGCCCGCCCTCAGCGCTGAAAGTACGTACTCCGCATGCGCCGGAGTCGGCGTCGTGACGATGGCCGCATCCACAGCCTTGCTCCGAAGCGCCATGTTGCATCGTATGGTCGATGCCGCATTATGAACCCGGGCCAGCCTACGCGCGCGTCGCTCCGACACATCCGCGCAGACGGACACGGTCAACCCACAGCGATGCGCCGCGGCCGCATACGCCGCTCCACGGTCGCCGCATCCAACAATAGCCACGTCCATAGCCGGACTCCGAAAACGCGATTGCCGGAACGTCCGGCCTCGTATTCGCGCATTATATGCGACACGCACGGAATCTGCCATCGCGGTTATACTGGTGCGATGAACTCCGATGAACAACATATCGTCCGCGTCGGGCCGGCGGGCTGGTCCTACGACGACTGGAAAGGCATCGTCTATCCGGCACAGATGCCGCGAGGCACGCACGCCCTCGAACTACTCTGCAAGTGGTTCGACACCGTCGAAATCAACACCTCCTTCTATCGGCCGCCGAACCCCAAGTACTGCGAAAGCTGGCTCACAAAGGTCGAATCGAATCCCCGCTTCAAATTCACGGCGAAGCTCTGGCAGCGCTTCACGCACGAGCGCGAAGATTGGCCTTCGGAAGAAGAAACGGACGAATTCATTCAGGGAATCGCACCGCTACACGAGGCCGGAAAACTCGGCGCCGTCCTGATTCAGTTTCCTTGGAGCTTCAAGCGCACCGCTGGGAACCGCCAATGGCTCGCACGCGTGATTGACACCTTCCAAGACTACCCCCTTACGCTCGAGGTGCGCCATGCCTCCTGGGACGTGCCGGAAGTCTACGAGGGCCTTCGAGAGCGCCGCGTGGCCTTCTGCAACATCGACCAGCCCCTCTTCAAGAACTCGATCGAACCCTCCGAACGCGTCACGGCCCCGCTCGGCTACGTCCGTCTGCACGGCCGCAATCACAACGATTGGTTTCGCGAAGACGCCGGCCGCGACGACCGCTACAATTACCTCTACAGCCCCGAAGAATTGAAACCGTGGATCGCGAAAATCAAGTCCATCCGCGAGCGGGCCAAGGAAATCTACGCCATCACCAACAACCACTACCGCGGCCAGGCCGTCGTCAACGCCTTCGACCTCCAAGAAGGCCTCGGTAAACGCGATTTCATCCTACCCCGACAGCTCTTAGATGCCTATCCACAATTAAGGCGCCTTCTCCACGAACAAACGACCGCGGATTAGGTGTTTCTTTGTTAGCATATATACCTCTCAGCAAAGAAGCTTACTCACATACGCCGGAACGTCCGGCCTCGTATATGAAATCACACCGCACAATATGGACTATCGCGGCCATCGCAGTCTTCATCGCACTGATCGCCTTTACCTTGCGCCGGTCGCCGGAACGTCCGGCCTCGTATCTGGACGAGCGAAACCGTCTGACCGAAGAGATGATGACGCTACTCAAAAAAGATCCGCGGGTGCGGCGCCCGGCCACACAGCGCACGGTTGAAAGTGTAGCCGCTTACGCGCTGCAGCCGGCCCTGGCGACTGCCGAGACTTTCTACGCGCTGGGCCTGCGAAAATACTACGGGGAAAAAAAATTCGAGGCGGCTGAAGAGGCCTTTTTGAAGGCCATTGAAATGGGCCCGAGCTGGAGCTGGCCCCACAACGGATTGGGCATTGTCCGATTCTTCACTGGCCGGGAAGAGCAAGGCCTCGCCTCCTTCCACGAGGCGCTCCGGCTGGACCCGGACTGGAGCAGGCCCCACAGCGACATGGCCATCCTCTACCGGGACGTGGAACGAATGGACGAGGCCATACGCGAAGTCGAGGCCGCCCTCGAAATCGAGCCGCTCCACCCCATCAACCATTACAACTACGGCGTAATTCTGGATCTGCTCAAACGGCACCCCGAGGCGCGCGCAAGGTACGAGACGGCACTCGAATTGTCGCCCGGCCTCCCCCCGGCCCTATACAACCTCGCCTGCAGCTACGCCAGGGAAGGGGACCTGAAAACCGCCCTGCCATTCTTGCTCGAGTCCATTCTTCTCGACGAAGCCTTCCGCGAAGA
>JASJYE010000285.1 GCA_030123645.1 Candidatus Hydrogenedentota bacterium
TACCACATCAGAGGCGTGTAGGCTTTGGCCCTCGGGAAAAACCGCAAAACTATAGCCTAGTAAAATAATTATAAAGAGCTTATTATCAAACAGCCCGACCCGTAAATAATCAAGCTTAGAATATGTTTCGAGTATTTATTGTTGCACCATCCTGTAATCCTGTCAAAAGAACCGGACTGGAAAAAATCTATGCGGTAGCAATCAAGCTAAGGCAAATACGGGATCCGGCTGGTGGGGCCGAGCTGCGTGCGGATGATTTCTTGCGCGTCTTCGACGAAGCTCGCCAGCAGCGGGCGCGTGTCGCGCGGGTCGATGATGTCTTCAATCCCGAAGGCGTGCGCCGTGCGGAACGGCGAGCGTATCTCATTCAGCCTCTCCTCAATTTCCTTGCGCTTGGCATCGGGGTCAGGCGCCGACTCAATTTCGCGTTTGTAAGCCGCCGCCACGCCGCCTTCTATGTGCATCGCCCCCCAATGTCCCGAGGGCCACGCGTAGCGGCGGTACATATGCGTGCCGCCGCGGTAATGCAGGCCCCCGGCCACGCCGTAGACCTGACGGATGATGAAGCTGATATAAGGGGTCTGGCTCAAGGCCGTCAAGGCCCCGAGGCGCGCGCCCGCGCGCAGGATGCCCTTCTCCTCTTCCTCGAGCCCGACCATGAACCCCGGCTCGTCCACGAAGTACACGAGCGGAAGGTGGAAGGTATCGCAGAGCTGGAGCAGCCGCGCCGTCTTCTCGCCCCCGTCCTTGTCGAGCGCGCCTCCTTTGTGCATCGGGTTGTTCATCATCACGCCGACGGGATAGCCGTTGACGCGCGCCAGGCCCGTGATTCGCGGCTGCCCGAAATAGGGCTGGATCTCAAAGAAGGAATCGCGATCCAGCACCATCTTCAAGATCGGATACGGGTCGTAAATCGCTCGCGGATTGTCGAGCAGCGCGTCCACGAGCCCGTCCTCGCGCCGGTTGACATCGTCCTCAGGCTCCACACGCGGCGGCATCTGCCAGACACTCTGCGGGAGGTAGGACAGAAAACGCTTAATTTGGTCGATGGCATCGTGTTCGTTCTCGGCCAGGTTCGCGATGACCCCGCTCTTCCGTACCTGCACTTCTTCGTTGCCGAGTTCGTCCTTGTGGATTTCGACGCCAAGCGCAGCTTTGAGCACGGGAGGTCCCGCAACGAAGACGCGGCCCTTGCCCTTTACCATGACATTGAAATGGCAATACACAGATTGGATCGCCGGGAGGCCCGCGACCGTCCCCATCACGGCCGAGACGACCGGTACATGGTAGAGCAGCTCCGCCTCAATGGAACGGTCGCCCCCGGGGATGCCCGTCCGCTCCGCTTTCTCCAGCGACTTCACGCTGCCCCCGCTCGCGTCCAGGAGCCGGACGTACGGGATCCGGTGGGTCAACGCCATCCTCGTCGAGATAATGCCCTTCCCGGGGATGGACGCATCGCCGGCGCCCCCGCGAATGGTAAAATCGCCCCCGACCACCATCGCTTTGCGGCCGCCAATCTTGATAACGCCCGTGACCGCGTTGGTGGGTGTGAGCTTGCTGAGTTTGTTGCCGTCCCATTCCGGGTGGCCGGAGAGCACGCCGATTTCCTCGAAGCTGCCCGGGTCCGCTAGCGCGTCAATACGTTCGCGAACGTTCAGCTTGCCCAGGTTTCTGTGGAACGCGACATTCTCCGGGCCGCCCATCTGGCGGGCCATCTCGCTGCGGCGCCGGAGTTCCTCGACCTCTTTCCGCCACGACATCTTGGTTCTCCTTAGTAATTCGCTAAGTCCTTGAGGCAGCTTCAGCCATCCGCGCCGGCCCACCATGGGACGGATCACTCTTTTAACGTTCAGAGTACCAGGAATTCAAGAATTTCGGTCCCGGATCCATTAACGAGCCGCTGCAACATACCCAACCGGAGGTTCCGGATACCCAACCGGAGGTTCCGGATACCCAACCGGAGGTTCCGGATACCCAACCGGAGGTTCCGGTCGTCCCCTAATTGTGGTACATTGAGCATCGGGGGCTGAGTTTCGTCTTGTCCCCAGGGAGGATTCGACATGAAAAAGCTCTTGTTCGCAGCAGGTTTCCTCGTGGTGCTCGTAGCGGGCGTGTTGGTGCTCGCCGTCGTCAATGCGAATGCCATCGCACAGCGCTACAAACCCGATATGGAACGCCTGGCCGGTGACGCGCTGGGCTCTACGGTGACCCTGGGCGCAATCTCCGTGTCGGTATTCCCGACGGCCCAGTTCGTGGTCGATGAGGTGACCCTCGAAAGCGAAGGCGAGACGCTGACGCTCGCGAACCTCACGCTGAGGGTGGCCCTCCTGCCGCTTCTGCGACGTACCCTGAATATTCAAACACTCGAGATCGACAGCCCGAACATTACGGTCTACCTCGAACCGGAAGGCCTCTTCATCGCGGGTCTCCCACGCGATAGATCCGGTGCATCGGAATCGGAATTGGGATCGGGCGAGACCTCGCCCCCTGCCGAAGAAGTCCTGCCCTCGGAGAGCGCTGAGATACCGATCGATGTCAGCCTGGAGAATCTCGTCTTGCGCAACGCAACGATCACGATTAAAGATTCCGTAGCCGGCGCGGAATACATAATTTCGGGGCTTGACATCACCGCCGCGCTGAGCCTCGAGGATAACGTCGTGAAGCTCGCGAAGATGGACGGCGGCGCGACGGTCTTGACCGGCATGGACATCGAATTCGCGGGCATCAACGTCACCTACGCGCTGGCGGGCGGCGCCATTGCGATCGAGAGCGCGACCGCGAAAGCCCAGGGCAATACCTTCAAACTTAGCGGAGGTCTCGATCCGGCCGATGCCGGCAAGTCCTTACGCCTGACCTCAGAGCGCGTTGATCTTGCCAGTCTTGCCCCGATTTACGACGTCTTTGCGCCGGGCTTGAACGATCTTGCATTGCAGGGTGCGGCGAAATTCGATTTTTCGCTGTCCTGGAAAGATGATGGCGGGTACTCGGCAATCGGGACAGTGGACGTGACCGGCGCGCAGGCGACCGTAGCGGACATCACGCTCGCGAGCATCGAGGGGACCATCCGCATCGAGGCCAACGAGAAGCAGATGTCTTTCGCGACAGACAATACGCGAGGCATGCTGGGGGATTCCCCCATCGGCGTGAAGGTCTCCTCGAGCATTGACGACAAGAACGCCGGCCTTGAAACCCTGACCGTGGAGGCCTTCGGCGGGACGGCCGGCCTCAATACGCAGATTCAGCTCGATGGCGACATGCCGTTTTCCTCCGAGTTGACCGTGAAGAATATGCAATTGGAGCCGCTGGTTGTCGCGATTCTGCCGGAAACCCCGATGAACATTACCGGTGTTCTCACCTCCGTCGACGGGAGCATCCTGGGCACCTTCAACGAAGACCTGATGCCATCCATCACCGGGAACATCGGAATGGCCTTGTCCGACGGTTTGATTAAAGAGGTCAATCTGGGCAAACAAGTACTTGGCGCCGTCACGGAAATTCCTTTCCTTTCGGGCACACTGCTGCAGGCCGTACCCGAATCCCTGCGGATGTTCCTCGAAAAGGACCACACCGTGCTCGACAGCGTGACAGGAAACTTCGCCATTGCCAATGAGACGCTCACGACCGAGGACCTGCTAGTGGTGAGCGATTTCTTCACGCTCGAAGCCGTGGGTACCATCGGTTTCGATACAGAACTCGACCTGGAATCCACCATCTATTTCACGCCTGAGTTTTCGGCCGGTATCGTCAATACGACCAGCCAGCTGAGCGTACTTCTCGACGAAAACGGCCGGCTCGCTTTCCCGGTCAAAGTCTCCGGAGTGCCGCCCGAACTCACCGTCTTCCCGGATGTTTCGAAGCTCCTGGAGAAGGCCGTGAAGGGGACGATTCGCGAAAAGGCGCGCGAAGTTCTGGACGATTTACTCGGCGGCAACGAAGAAACGGGCGGCGAAAAAAAGGGCGGCCTGTTCAAGCGGCTCGGCATCAGGTAGCCTTAGCCCCGTTCGTCTCCACCTGTCGTTAGCCTTGCCCCCCAGAACCATCGCGCTTCGCTCCTAAACCAAAGCGGTGGTTCC
>JASJYE010000026.1 GCA_030123645.1 Candidatus Hydrogenedentota bacterium
TTTTGCGCGTTGCGGTACGAAGCCGGACGTTCCGGTACGAGGCCGGACGTTCCGGCACGAGGGCGGCAGGGCGCGTGCTTGGACACCTTGCCTGCCAAGGCGGCCTCCGGACAATCGCGGATACGGCCAAACGCTCATATAACGCTGGAGACGCTGTCCAGGTATCGTTCTGGCCCGGCGAGTCGCGGGTCTTTAAGGTTAGATAGCCTAAGGTTTTTTTTGACAGGATTTACGAGATTTAGTTGATCGTTTTCACCACGAAGACACGAGGGGCACGAAGAACTTCCCTTGTGGTTTTTTCTGTTGTTTGATTTGACATTAATTCTTAATGTGCGTTTCCATTGAAGGGCGACGTCAACATCATGTCAATCCTGTTCATCCTGTCAAGTATTGCGTGCTTGAGCGGCAGCGTGTGACGAATTTTTATTGGCGGAGTCGCGAGGCCACGTCGGACTGAAACTTAGCCGTGAATGCTGACACGAATTGTGCGATGTCCAACGCATCGTCTTCAATCAGGGCGGTCATGTCAACGCCAAAAACCGCCCCCGTCAGCTCGTCCACCCGGTGCGGCTCGAAATACGTCGCATTGGCCCGGCGGCGGCCCATTGCGGCGAGGTCGTAGCGCTTACCGCCGGCGATCTGCGACTGGAAGACCTCGAGTAGCCTCCGCTGCAGGTCTTCGTAGGCCGAGCAATCGAAGACGACCTTGTCTTCATCCGGCAGCCAGTCCAAGTCGCGCCAGACCTCGCAGCCATACAACTTGCCCGGGCGCGACTCACGCGGGAGGCGGCGAATCGCCTCGATAACGCGCAACGCGACCGCAACGTGCGCATCGTGCTTGTCCATCAGGTTATGCGTATACACCACCTCCGGCGCGGCGGCGCTTAACAGCGCCTCGATGTCCTCGACGGGCCCCGGCTCATTCCCATCCTTCACCACCGCGCTCGGATAAGCCAACAGGACCTGCGCGCCGTACGCGCCGATGTCCGCAGCGCGCTTTTGCTCCTTATTCCGCGCCTGAACCATTTGTTCATCCGAAAAATCTTTGAAGGCGCCCGCGCGTGGCGACCCGGCCCCGTCGGTGACAATCACACCCGCGAAGCATGCATCTCTTGTCCCTTTGCAACAGAGGATCCCATCGATCGCCATGATCTCGAGGTCGTCTTGGTGCGCGCCGATGCCGATGTGCGTGGTCCGCGCCAGTGCGGCATCCTCAGCCTCGTGATCGGGCACATAGATTTCCGCGTTAATCGAATGGAACTTCATCGGGTTCCGTACTCGCACCTTATCTGGCGATCCGGCCACGGGGGGCACGATGCCGCACATCGAAGCAAATGGAATGCGCTAGTGTATCACGCGGGCCATGCGAGCGCCCTTGCTTACAACCGGTAACCATTCCTGTATAATGCGCACCGGGATCTTGGGCGGAAACGAGGGGGCTCGCTCGTGGAGGAAAAACGCCAATCTGTTCATGGGCAGTGGTCCAGCCGCACGGCCTTTGTGCTCGCTGCGACGGGCTCGGCAGTCGGGCTCGGCAACATCTGGAAGTTTCCGTACATCACGGGCCAAAACGGCGGCGGCGCCTTCGTGCTCGTATATCTCATCTGCATTCTCATCATCGGGATCCCGGTGATGATGGGTGAGATCCTCATCGGCCGCCGCGGACGCCAGAGCCCGTCCCACTCCATTGCCTACCTCGCCAAAGAAGCCGGCGCGCCCCGGATTTGGACGCTCATGGGAATCATGGGCATCAGCGCGTCATTTCTCATCCTCACCTTCTACGTCGTGATTGCGGGATGGGCCGTCGCGTACATCATCGTGACGGCGAGCGGGACCTTCACCGGGGCCAGCGCCGAAGCGGTGGGCGCCTACTTTGATGACTTTCTTGCCGACTCCTCCGGACTCATCTTTTGGAGCACGCTGGTCACGCTGGGGACCCTGGTCACAGTCGCGGGGGGCGTTCGCAAGGGCCTCGAGCGCGCCGTCACCTGGCTCATGCCCGGCATGCTGGTTATATTGCTGATACTGGTGGGCTATGCCCTGAGTACCGGAAGTTTTATCGAAGGTTTCAGTTTCTTATTTAAACCGGATTTCACGAAGCTCTCCGCCGACGGCGTACTCGTCGCGCTAGGCCATGCCTTCTTCACGCTGAGCCTTGCGTCGGGCGTGATGATTGCCTATGGGGCGTATCTGCCTGAGGACACGTCGATCTTTCAGACCTCCGTGATCGTCTGCGCGGCCGATACCGCCGTGGCCTTGATCGCGGGGCTGGCCATCTTTCCTATCGTCTTCGCGTACGGGCTGGATGTCAGCGAGGGCCCCGGCCTCATTTTCGCCACGCTGCCGATTGCCTTCGGCCAGATGCCTTTTGGCACGTTCTTCGGCACGCTCTTTTTCATCATGCTATCGTTCGCGGCGTTTACCTCGGCCATTTCGCTGCTGGAACCGACGGTGGCGTGGATCGTCGAGCGCTTCAGTGTCACGCGGCTTCGCGCGGTCGTGATAAGCGGCACGGTCCTGTGGGTGCTATCACTGGGAACGGTGTTCTCCTTTAGCAAATGGGCGGAGATCAAGCTATTTGGAAGGACTTTTTTTGCCAATCTCGATTACCTTACCGCCAATATCATGCTCCCCTTGGGCGGCTTGCTCGTGGCGGGCTTTACGGCGTGGGCGATGAAGGAATCGGCCACGCGCGATGAGTTGGGCCTGGGCGACAGCCCGGTCTATTCTACGTGGCGTTTCGTAATGCGTTACATCGCGCCCGTGGCGATCGTGATCGTTTTCCTGGCCAAGTTGGGCGCATTCAAGCACTTCGGAATTGACCTGAGTTAAGAATCCTCGATTCGGCCCGGCCAAATTGCAAGGGATGGATTTCAAAGATATGATCGCTCGCAACTGGGGGCCACGGATCGAGGGGAGGCCGGGGAACTCTTGATCCAGCCCGCGGGCGCAGGTTCTTCGTCGTTTACCTAATAGGAGAGGAACTTCATGCTTCGACCATCTGCACGCGGATTCGAGATCGGCGCACTCGCGCTTTCAATGTGTCTGTTATTTCTTCCTGTAGCTGCTGCCCAGGTAGAGACTGCTGGTGAACCGGCGACGGCCGAAGCGGGGGAAGCTTCCGAGCCGGCGGGCTTTCAAGCGGCGTTCAACGAGTGGTTTACCGAGAAGATCAACAAACCGATTGACGACGTTCTGTATTTCAAAGTTTTCAAGACCGACCATACCTGGAATAATGAAGAGCAAGTGGCTCTTCCTTTGATCGTGGTCGTGCTGGTCATTGGCGGCCTTTTTTTTACGTTCCGCTACGGATTCATCAACATTCGCCTGTTCCGTCATTCGATTCAGGTGATTCGGGGGAAGTTTGACAGGCCGGAGGACCGCGGCGAGGTCTCGCACTTTCAGGCTTTGACCTCGGCGCTTTCCGCGACGGTCGGTCTCGGAAACATCGCGGGCGTGGCCGTCGCCATGAGCGTAGGCGGCCCAGGCGCAGTGTTTTGGATGTGGTTTACGGCATTTTTTGGTATGAGCATGAAGTTTACGTCATGCACCTTCGCCCAGATCTACCGGCGCGTTCACGATGACGGCCGCGTGATGGGCGGGCCCATGGTCTACCTCGAAGAGGGTATGAAGGAACTGTCGCCCTGGCTCGCGCCCATCGGCAAGATTTTCGCAATCGTATTCGCCGTCCTCGTTATTCTGGCCGCATTCGGCGCGGGCAACATGTTCCAAGGCAACCAGACGGCGAGCCTGATCGACCACACGTTTTTCGGTGGCGGCGACTCCATCGCCGTCAAATTCGGCGTTGGTCTAATCATGTCCATTCTGGCCGGAGCTGTACTTATCGGCGGTATCCGACGGATCGGCGAAGTTACGGCGCGCCTCGTTCCGCTTATGTGCCTTTTCTACTGCGGCGTGTGCCTCACGATCATCGTCATGAACATCACAGAAGTCCCAGGCGTGTTCGCGGGGATCATCACGAGCGCATTTAATCCTGGGGCAATGTTTGGCGGCTTCGTGGGCGTGCTGGTTCAGGGCATGCGGCGCGCGGCCTTTTCGAATGAGGCCGGATTGGGCTCGGCCGCCATTGCACACGCGGCCGCCCGCACCGAGGAACCTGTGCGCGAAGGCGTTGTGGCCATGATGGGCCCATTCATCGATACGATTGTCGTCTGCTCGATGACCGCGTTTACGATTCTTATTACTGAGGCGCATCTGGAGACCGGTTTGGAGGGCGTTCAAATCACGGCGGTCGCCTTCTCGCAGCTCGGACTCTTTGCGGACTATGGCCTCTGTCTGGCCGTGTTTATTTTCGCTTATTCGACCATGATCGCCTGGGGGTATTACGGCGAACGGGGCGTGGAATACCTCTTTGGCCTGCGGGCCATCCTGCCCTATCGCGTGCTGTACGTACTGACCATCGCTATCGGCCCGCTACTGTCGCTCGCGGCAGTGCTCGATTTCGGGGACAAGCTTTTGCTGGCGCTCGCCTTCCCCAACATCATCGGCATGGCGGTGATCTCGAAGAAAGTGAAAATCATGACCGACGACTATGTTCGCCGGCTCCAGTCGGGCGAGATGAAGCCCGTCCGTTGACGGGTGGCGGGGGCTGGGAGACCCATTTCGGACGCGTCGCAGCGCTTCCCCGCCCGATACCGCCGGGCATGCGCTACGGACGCGAATCGAGGTTCGCGGTAACCTGCTTGCGCAGCTCCTGCAGCGCGCGCTCATACTCCGCGCTGAGCATGTCCTGCAAGGCCTGCTGGTTTCGGTCTCCAGTGCTATCCACAAGACGCTGCACATCGAATCGGAACCCGGTCCCGCTCAGGCTCTGAGCGTTCGTGATCAACTCCCGCTTCAGTTCGCGCATGCGCAGCATCACGTTCTTTTTCCCAAGCGTCGCCGTCCGGGCCTCCAAAGGAAACTCACCCGTCACGTCTCCGTAACGCCGATCGGCCTCGCGAAGCAGTGCGATCGCCCGGGCGTAATCCCGCCGAACCGCCGCTTCCTCCGCGCGATTCACGAGTTCCCGCGCCACTTCCGTCGCGCTCCGCTGGGCCAGGAGACGCTCGTTCCTGGCAAAAATCCGCGATTCGACGTCGAGCAGCTTCCGCTGGGCCTGGGGATGCAAACTGTCGGCCGCGAGGGCATTTGCGTAGGCGTCGCGTGCGCCCTCGAGGTTCTGCTGTGCGTCTGCTTCGTCCCCAACAGTCTCGTAGTGCCGCGACATGAGCTCCGTCACGTCGCGCCGGCCGGGAGAGCGCTCGAGTACCTTTTGATATTCTTCGATGGCCCGCTCCGCGAAACCCGCATCGAAAAAAAGGTCGCCAATTGACTTTTGTGCGTCTGCGGATAGAATGTCGCGCCTCACCGCCTCCTCGTAGGCCGACTCCACCTCCCGGAAGTTTCCCATCGCAATGTAGAAGCCTATCTCCCCCAGGGTATAGTCCCGTATGCTCCCGCTCGACGCCAGCTCGAAGGCAGGCGCCGCCGAGGATAGAATCGTATACCAGACATCTGCAACGGCATTCACGCTTCGGCTGGCGTCGAGCGGGAGCGCAGAACGTGCGAAGCCGCGGAACCCGACGCCCCCTTGATAATCCACGATGATCGTTTGATCGTTCTCCCAGGCCTTCGACGTCACCATCGAGAAGTACGCGCGCGGATCGACGAGTTTCCTATCCGCCACCTCGAGGTCCACGCCGTCGATGCCGCGCTCGACGTCCCCGTAATACTGCTCTCTCACCCCTGGGTCCGCGTGCGCGAGCGGCGCCGAAGCCTGCACGACCAGCTTTCCAAGCAGGCCTAAGCGATACACGTAATAGGGTCCGATCCGGTCGCCCCGCACCGATTGCAGCAGGAGCATTTCGCGTTGTATCGCACCGACCGAATCGATCTCGAAAGACGGATGAATCTCATTCTGGACGGCCTCCGAAACGTCTGCACCTTGCCGGACGTATTTCAGCAGTCGCGGCAGCGGGAAATGGTCGTCCCTTGACAAGACATGCGCGGCGGCCGTGGTGATAGCCACTTGCGTTTCCGGACCCCAGGCCGAAGCCGAGCCCGAGGGACCAATGAGAAGGACCGAAACAAGGCCGGCGCAGATTAAACTCTTCATACCGAATTCACTCCAGCGCGCGCGACCGAACGCGCGGTCCTGATTGTAGCGACACCTTGCGTCGCCTGACGCAATTGTTCCGTCAGTTCGCGTATGTCCGCCGCGCGCGTGCCTTGGACGTTGCTCCCGACCAATTGGAGGTAGCGCTCCAGATCGCGCAGCCCATTGCCGAGGTCCTCGTTTCTCACGTAGAGCAGGCCCCGCTCCAGATACGCTCCGGCGTAAGCCGGATCCGAATCAATGGCCCTTCGAAATGCATTGAGCGCGCCCGATTCGTCCCCATTAAGCGTCAGTATCCTGCCCCGAACGGTGAAATACGCCGCGCCGCTTCCCCCCAGCTTATCGGCTTGATCAAGCGCTTGCCTGGCCCTATCCGGCTTGTCCATGGACAAGTACACCTGCACCACCTGCACCGTCGCCTCCATCGCGAAGGCCCCGCGGTCCCCTGCAATCGCCTCGAACTCAGTCAGCGCGTCCGGACGCGAGCCCAGCGCCTGGAGGCTGAGGGCCCGAAGATAGCGAATGTAGGGGCTGGGGCTGTTCTGCCGCAGCTCGAGGGCGGAATCGAAGTGCGCCAGCGCATCCTGAAAACGCCCTTCTTTCATGCGCAGCTTCCCAAGTTCCGTCATGGCCTGTGAGGCCACCGTGACGCCGTCGGCATTCAGCGCTTCTTCCAGTCGCTGGGCCGCGATTCCGGGCGCGCCCTCTAGATTGGCCACAAAGCCTTGTACGGCCAGTGCATCGGCAAATCGCGGACCCTCCTCGCTGACAAGCCTAAGCTGGCTGTGCGCTTCTTCGAAATCCCCGTGCAATGCACGACTCAGGCCCATGCCCCACCGCGCCGAATCGTCCGTAGGATTCAGCGCGACCACTTTTTTCAGGGCCTCAATCTGCCCTGGAACATCCCCCGCCATACCACGCGTAAACGCGAGGACGTACCAAAGCGCGGGATCGTCGGCCCTATACTCTACGGCGAGTTCGAGAAATTCGATCTGGCGTGTCTGCGCCCCTGCCACCCCGGCGCGAGAAAAGGCGACCACGGCCCACATGGCGGCGTCTACGTCTTCCGGATCGGCGTCGACGGCCCGCGTGAAGGACTCGGCGGCGTTGGGATACTGACTAAACCGCCACTGAAGGCGGCCGAGTTCGTAGAAGGCCTGCGCGTTGTCCGGTACCCGCTGAACATAGGCCTCGAGGATCGTCTGCGCTTCCAGATACTCCCGGTCTTCGATGAGCCTCAGGGCCTTGCTGACTGGGTCGCTGGAAGCCACGTATAGCCAGAAAAGGCCCACCACGATGAGCACGACCGCTGCGATGCCGCCGAATACCATCCAAGCCGTGGACGCTCGCCTTCGTCTGGAAGCCGCGACTTCCACGGCGACTTTCTGTCCCGTTAAGAGGTTCGTATTGCAGGTCACGCAGATGAAGTCGTCATCGCCGATTGGCGCCTTACAGTATGGACACGTCTTTTGGGCCTGTGCGGCTTGCGCCACGCGCTGGGGCCGCTTCTTTCGCAGAAGGGTCCCGCAATGCGGACAGCTATCCAGCCTGGCATCGGTCAGCTTCCCGCAAACGGGACAGTTAATCGTGTTTGCCACTATGTCTCACCATTCAGTCGGACGAAGTCATGTAAAACGCGAGCACGCCTTGCCCGTCAGTCCTCCGGGAAGGTATTATTGCACTTCTTGCACTCTCTCGCGTCTAAAGAGTTTCGCACACCACACGTCGTGCATCGTTTCCAAAACAGTGCCCGGACGAAAAAGGCCGTCAGGATCCCTATCACCCCCACCATCAGGGCAAGATACAACCCCGAAGACACTCGCAGCCGCTCCGTCATTTTGCCTAAATACAGGTTACAGGTATTTCCCGACGTTGATTCTAAGGCCTTCGGCACGGATCTGTCAACAAATTCTCTAAGACCCGTGCACCGGCTCAGGATTCGAGAATTCGCGCCGTGACAGCCTCCAAGTCCTCAAAAAACCCCGCCGGCTTGCACTTAAGCAGCTCCGAGGACGCGGAATAGCCCGTCCTCACGCACAGGCAGGACACGCCCGCGGCGTGCGCGGCCTCCACATCGAGTGGCGAATCGCCCACAAAAACCATGGAATCACTGCCGACGCCCAAATGCTGAATGACGCGCTGCAGCGATTCAGGGTGGGGTTTCGGGAAGCGCACGGCCTCTTCAGAGGGATGGGAAATCGCTTTGCGCTTGGGCGCCTAATATCTAAAAGATTCGTAAGGGCTACGGCAGCACACGGACATGCCGTCCCTCGATTTTTAACCGCCCCTCTGCGAACAACTGGATCGCTTTGGGATAAAGTTTTCGTTCCTCTTCCTGTACACGCGCCGCAAGCTTCTCGACGGTGTCGTCCTCCAGGATCGGCACGGAAGTCTGTGCGATCACGGGCCCCCGATCGTATTCATCGTTCACAAAGTGGACCGTGACCCCCGTGACTTTAACCCCGTAATCCAATACGGCCTGATAGACATTTTCGCCGTACATGCCCTTGCCCGAAAAGGCGGGGATCAGCGCCGGATGAACATTCATAATCCGCCCGGCATAGGCCTCGGGCACGGGGAGAAGGCTCATGAAGCCCGCCAACGCGACGAGGTCCGGCGCGTACTCCTGGATCGCGGACCATATCGCGCGGCCGAAAGCCTCGGCGTCATTGAAGCCCTTTCTAGGAACCGCAATGGCTGGAATCCCCGCAGCACGCGCGCGCTCCAGCCCATAGGCCTTTTCCCGCGAAGAGACGACGCACACCACTGACGCGTCCAGTTCCCCCGCGGCACAGCGATCGATAATGTTCTGCAGCGTCGTTCCATTGCCCGACAAAAACACCGCCAGCTTTATCGCCATCCGCTGAGCCGCTTCCTAAAGAGCGCCGTTCGGCCAGGCGCCGGTATACACCTCTGTCGCGGGCCCCTCCTGATACACATCGCCGTCCCCGGCCCATTCGACGCCAAGCTGCCCGAAAACCAGATGCACCTGCACCTTCCGCTCGACCCGGCCCGTAGTCATTGCAGCCAATGCGGCGCCGCAGGAGCCGCTTCCGCTCGCCATGGTGATGCCGCTCCCCCGCTCCCAAATTCGCATCACGATGTTCTCGCGATCGATAACATTGACGAATTCGACGTTTGTGCGCTCCGGAAACTTCGGGTGGTTTTCTATCTTCGGACCGATCTTTGCCAGATCGATCTTGGTAGCGTCCTCAGTAAACACGACCGCGTGCGGGTTGCCGACATTTACACAAGTGACCTTCACGACTTCGTCGTCCAATTCGAGCGCCTCTTCGATCGCCTGGCCCGGCGGCCCTTCCATCGGGATTTCGCTCCGCTCGAACTTTGGGCGTCCCATATTCGAACGCACCGAAACGACCTTTCCGTTGTCGCATTCCAGCGCCACGCGGTTCGGCCCACCCAGGGTATCGATCACGAACTCGGTCTTGTCCGTCAGGCCCCGCTCATAGACATACTTCGCGAAGCACCGAATGCCGTTCCCGCAAGTCTCCGCCTCGCTCCCGTCCGCGTTGAAAATGCGCATGCTGAACTCAGCCGCGTCACCCGGCATGATCAAGATGATCCCGTCCGCGCCTGCGCCCAAATGCCGGTGGCTCATGCGTCGAGACAACTCCGCGGGATCATCAATCGCATTCTTCTCGGTTTCGATAAAAAGGTAATCGTTGCCGAGACCGTGCATCTTTGTGTATGTGATGGGCATATCGCACCAATTCCGCGTGAAATCAGCGAGCGCTTATTGCGAAGCAGCCGCGTACGCCAGGGCCTAAATCAAAGCCGATTCGACCAGCTTCCCGACGAGCTCCGAAAAGGAAATCCCGGCGGCCTCGGCCGCTTGCGGCAAGAGCGAGGTCTCCGTAAGCCCGGGGATAGTATTGATTTCCAGCCAAACGACGTCGTCGCCGGAAATGATCATATCACTGCGGCTGAAGCCGCTACAACCCATCAGCTGATGCGCACGCACTGACATCTCCTGGATCCGGTCGCGAAGCGAATCCTCGATCTTCGCCGGCGTGATCTCCTCCGCCGCCTGCGGCGTGTACTTGGCGTGGTAATCGAAGAATTTCGCCTTGACGGGACGAATCTCCGTGACGGGCAGGGCGACCGCACCGGTTTCTTCGTTCAAATCCAATACGCCGCAGGTAACCTCGAGGCCGTCGATGTACTTTTCGACCATAAGCGTGTACCCGAAACCGAAGACCTCCTCGATCGACGGGCGAAACTCTTCCTGCGTCTGCGGGATGGCCATCCCGAGGCTCGAGCCTTGCAGAGGGTTCTTCACGACGCACGGAAACCCGATCGTCTTTTCCACCAAGGCCGCGATCGCGTCCGGGTCCTGTTCCCATTCGTGGTGCGTAATGACAACCTCATCCGCGACGCCGATCCCGGCGTGTTTCACAATCGCCTTGGAGCGGACCTTGTCGATGGCGAGCGCACTTGCCGCGCAGCCGGATCCTGTGTACGGCACACCCAACATGTCGAGCAGGCCTTGCACGCGGCCGTCTTCACCAAAAGGCCCGTGCAGCGCGATAAAGACGCAGTCTGGATACAACGCGTGAAGGCGCGGAATCGCGGCGCCGATCTCCAAGTACTCCTTCTCGGCGCCCGGGAACACCCATTCCCCAGAGCGTGTAATCTCGACCGGCGTCACCTTATACACCTTCTCATCGAGATGGCGGACGACCTGTTCCCCCGATTTCATCGAGATCTCGTACTCGGCGCTCACGCCGCCCATCAGCACCACGACATGTTTCTTCGGTCGCATTCACAAACTCCCCCGTTCAAGAACCCGGCCCCCTGGAGAAAATACCGGCGTCCCCCGAATCGCTCCGAAGAAGTGGCGGCTAGGCTACTCGTCCGCAGTCACCCCCAGCCGCGTAAGATGCGCCTTCAGCGAGTGCTCGGCAAGGGGCAGCACATCCTCGGGCACGTCATCATAGGACTTGGTCAACAGCTCGCCCAGCGACCGCACCCCGGAATCGTAGACGGCCTTGATCTTTGCCTCGCGCCAAAGACGATGATCGATGTGCTCCTGCAGTATATCTACCGGGCGCGCGTCCGTCGTGCCATGCGCCGGCACGATTAAAGTCGCCTCTTCGAAGGTCCTCAATCGCTCGAGACTCGCAATAAACTCGTTCATGTTTCCACCTTGGGCCTCCGACACAACGATCGTCCCGGGATTGGCGATCATGTCGCCACAGATCAACGTACGCGTCGACTCCTCGAAAAAGCACAGGTGGCCCGGGTCATGCCCCGGCGTATGCAGCGCGCGAAGGCGCCATCCGGGATCGCCCGCCAGCGTAATGATCTCCTCGTCGGCGATGTGCCGGTCAATCTCGAAATCAACCTGGGCATCGGTCTTCTCATGTGCCCAAACCTGAGCATCGTAGCGCTCGCGGACGAAACCCACGCCGCCGATGTGGTCCCGATGACTATGCGTCAGCACCACGGCCAGAATATTCGAACCCATTTCCATCAGATAGTCCAACTGCTCTTGAAGAAGCGCCAGCTCCTTCGGGTCGTCCGCGCCGGGGTCGAAGATCAGCAGCTCATCCTCGCCCACCAGCAGACAGTTCGTGTGCGTCGCGGGAGGGATAGTTTTCGTCGCGAGCGGCAGACAGTGGATACCCCGCCGAAGCTCACGGTCCGGATTGTCCAGCCTGCGCTCCGGCTGCCGCCGCAACAAGTCCAGAAAATCAGGATACGGCGCGGCTGTCATCCGGCGAAGCGTACATGCGACCGGCGTGGACACCTTAATGCTGCCCATTTGCCAGAGCCGCCGCGCTTCCTGCGGCATAAACCAATCCAGCGCCGTCAACTCCCCCTGTATCAATTCCTCGCTCTGGCCCCTCAAGTGCCGGTTCAAATAATACCGGGTTTCGAAACGTATCGGGGAAATCTCCGGGGTGGTCCACTTGCCCGCCGGCTCGAATTCGCTCGCTTTCACCGTCAATTTGAATTGGAGCAAAATTTCGTCGAAGGAAATACGCTCACAGAGAAGATCTTCGCGCGCCTTCCGCAAGACCGGCCGCTCGGGCAATTCGCCCACGACCAACAGCAGACCCGTCTCCTCGAAGACTTCGCGCGCCGCCGCCTTGATCCTCAGGGCCTCGTCTTCGTCCTCGAAATCGACGACATGCGCGGTACCCTCGTCATCATTGACGCGTCCCCCCGGAAACACATAGTGACCCGGCATAAATCGTAGCGAGAGGTTTCGGCGGCCCATGAGCACCGCGCCCTCATCATTGCTGACGATGCAAACTGCCGCTTTCCGGGGCTCGACCATCTCAATTCACTCCGAATCTAAAGTCCACATCAAGGCCTCTATACTCGCAGGAAGGGATTGCGCAGTCAATTTTCAGGATAAATGGAGAAGGGCGCTACGCGATATTGCGCGAGATCGGAAACTGCCATGAACGGCGTGGCGCGTCAACCGCCAAGAAGGGTCGCGGCCGTCTCGTTCTGAAGATTGGCCTGGGCGAGCACCGAAATGCCGCCTTGCAACAGGACCTGGTTCCGCGTCTGCTCGACGAAGGCCTCGGCGACGTCTAGGTCTCGAAGACGAGACTCGGCCTCCTGCAGATTCAGCGACTGCAGCGAACGCTGGTCGGCAGCCGCCGCCAAGCCGCTCTCCTGGGCGCCTAAGGCCGAACGGTTCTGATTGATTCGATCCAGCGCCGCGTCGGCCGTGCTCAAAGCCGCCGACGCGCCGGCCTGTGTCGAAATATCGAGGCCGTTCAATCCGAGCGAATCGACTGTCGATTCACTGAACTGTATGTCGAGGTCGCCCTCAGCGTCCAGGGTGATCGTCCCAGTCGATCCGTCCAAGGGATGAAGCCCGTTGAACTCAGTGTTTTGCGCCGTGGCGTCTATTTCCTGCAAGAGCTGCTGCGCCTCGCCATTCAGCGCCTGACGCTGGTCGTCGGACAAGGTCCCGTTCGCAGCCTGCACCGCCAACTCACGAATACGCGAGACGGCGTCCGACTGCGCGCCCAACGATCCCTCGGCGGTCTGAATCAGGTTCACACCCGTCTGGATGCCCCGCACCTCGGCGTTAAGCTGCCGGACCTCGCTGCGGAATCCCTCCACGATTGCAAGACCCGCCGCATCGTCTGCCGCGCGATTGATCCGAAGGAGGGAGGACAGCCGTTCCTGCGTGCCGGCAATACCCCGGGTGCTGCGATCCAACTGCCGCAACGCAAAAAGCGACCCGCCCGGACCGTTAATCTGAAGCCCCATACCTGCCGTCTCCCTTAAAACAAGCCCGAAACCGGGCCTTTTCTTCC
>JASJYE010000286.1 GCA_030123645.1 Candidatus Hydrogenedentota bacterium
AAGTGCCTTCGCTTAAAGAGCCGGAACCACCGGTTGGGTAATTGCCACGCTTCGCCCGCAATGACACGGTGGGGTGATTCATTCCGGGAAATATGCGGGTCGGCAAATTGTCCGAGGGGCTCCGGCATTGGATAACAGAGCTATGGAGGTGGTCTTTGCGGGGAATGCGGAGCGGCCGGCTGCTTTTTTCGAATCCATTTCATAGGTCCTGATGACAGAGTATTCTCTTGGCGGCGCGGGTGGCTCGCCCGCGTTGTTAACCGAATACTCGAAGCGGCAGGCAAGCTGCCCGCCCCGCCATGACCTTATGGAATAGTTTTTAGGAAGTGCTTCGAAGCTTTGCGAGGAGCTTGCCGAACTTTTCGCGCAGAGAATGGCTGCTTGCCGGCAACTGCCCGTCGAAGTCCTTAAGAAGCTTGACCTGGTCGCGGGTCAGCTTTTTGGGTACCTCGACGAGGACCTTGACAATCTCGTCGCCGCGTGAAGCGCCGGAGAGTGACGGGAGGCCCATGCCGCGCATGCGCAGGAGTGTGCCGTTCTGCGTGCCGGGCTGGACTTTGACTTTTGCGACGCCGTCGAGTATGGGGACGGTGATCTTCGCTCCGAGTGCGGCCGTTGCGAAGGTTATAGGCACCTCGCAGATGAGGTTGCGTCCCTCGCGAACGAAGAAGGGATCTTTTTCCATCTCGATCTGAACGTAGAGGTCACCGCGTGGGCCCCCGTGATAGCCCGCTTCGCCTTCTCCGGCAATCCGGAGGCGTGTCCCTTCGTCGACGCCGGGTGGAATGGTCACGGCGATCTCACGCCTGGCCCGGGTGTGGCCGGAACCCGAGCACTTCGGGCAAGGGGATGCGACGGCTTCTCCTGCACCCCGGCAGCGCGGACAGGTCTGGCGCATTTGGAACATGCCGTTACCGCGCGAGTTTGTATGTCCTGCGCCCCCGCAATCGGGACAGGTGATGAGAGAGGTGCCCGGCGCTGCGCCGGAGCCCTTGCAATCGGGGCAAAGTTCGTCGCGACGAATCCGCAGGGTCTTCGAGGTACCCGAAACGGCGTCTTTAAGGCTGACTTTAAGGCGTGCCTGAAGGTTCCTGCCGGGCCGGGCGGCTGCATACGCTTGTGCCTGGGCCCCGCCGCCGAAGAGCGAACTAAAGATATCCGCGAAGTCTCCCCCGCCGGCGGACGCACCGGAGAAGTCAAATCCGCCGAAGCCCTGCATGGTCCCGAAGGCGCGTTGCTGGTCGTACTCTTTGCGCTTGCCGGCGTTTTTGAGGACGTTGTAGGCGGCGTTAATCTCTTTGAGCTTCTCTTCGGCCGCCTGGTCGCCCCCGGTCTTATCGGGATGGTATTTGTGTGCCAGTTCGCGATAGGCCTTGCGGATCTCGTCCTCGGTGGCGTCGTTCTTGACGCCCAAAGTCTCGTAATAGTCTTGTTGGGTCGTGTTAGGCATTTATCCTCTCACCAATACATCCCGGTCTGCCGCCCGCGGGCGATTCCCGCAGGCAGCGGACCCGGGGAAGGGCCTATTTGCCTTCGTCGTCGACGACTTCGAAGTCGGCTTCGACGGTTTGGTTGTCACCACATTCGACACCGGACGTTCCGGCGGCAGTTGCATTCGCGGTTTCGGGCTGTCCGGCGCCGCTGCCCTGGGCTGCAGCCGCACTGGCATAGACGGCCTCTGACATCTTGTGCGAGGCGGTCTCGAGGTGCTGTATCGCGCCCTCGAGCATATCGATGTCCTCGCCCTGCATGGCCTCGCGCAGGGTCTCGATCGCGCTTTCGATCGCGCCTTTGTCTTCGGCGCTTTGCATGGCCTCGGCGTGTTCCTGAAGCGCCTTCTCGGTCGTGTAGATCAGGCTGTCTCCCTGGTTGCGCGCGTCGACCAGTTTTCTGCGCTTTTCGTCTTCCGCCTGATGCGACTCCGCATCTTCGATCATCTTCTCAATCTCGGCTTCAGTCATGCCGCTCGAAGACTCGATGCGGATTTTCTGCTCTTTACCTGTCGCGAGGTCCTTCGCGCTAACGTGGACGATGCCGTTTGCGTCGATGTCGAATCCGACTTCGACCTGCGCCGCTCCGCGCGGTCCCGGTACGATGCCCTCGAGATTGAATCGGCCGAGGGTGCGGTTATCGCCTGCGAACTCGCGTTCGCCCTGGAGCACGTGTATCGTCACGACGCTTTGGTTATCTTCCGCCGTGGAGAAGATCTCCTTTTTTGTGATGGGAATTGTCGTGTTGCGATCGATGAGCTGCGTGCAAACGCCCCCGAGCGTTTCGATACCCAGCGACAGCGGGGTAACGTCGAGCAGGAGGACATCCTTGAGCTCGCCCGAGAGCACGCCGGCCTGGATCGCGGCGCCGTCGGCAACGACTTCGTCCGGATTCACGCCGCGATGCGGGTCCTTGCCGAAGATGTTTGCGGCTACTTCTACGATGGCAGGCATGCGCGTCATGCCGCCGACGAGGATGACCTCATCGAGGTCGCCCGGCGAGAGACCGGCGTCGGCCAGTGCCCGTTTGCAGGGCTCTTTCGTCCGATCGATGAGCTCATCGGTGAGCTGCTCGAGCTTGGCCCGGGTCAGCTTGTAATTGAGGTGTTTCGGACCGGCGGCGTCCGCCGTGATGAATGGCAGGTTCACGTCGGTCTGCGTGCTCGATGAGAGCTCGATCTTGGCTTTCTCCGCAGCTTCCTTGAGACGCTGAAGGGCCATGGGATCCTCGCGCAGATCGATGCCCTGCTCCTTCTTGAACTCCTCAGCGAGCCAGTCGATGACGCGCTGGTCAAAGTCATCGCCGCCGAGGTGCGTGTCGCCGCTGGTGCTCATTACCTCGAAGCTGTCCTCGCCAATGGCGAGCACGGAGACGTCGAAGGTACCGCCACCGAGGTCATAAACGGCGATCTTTTCGTTTTTCTTTTTGTCGAGGCCGTAGGCCAGCGATGCCGCCGTGGGCTCGTTGACGATACGAAGCACCTCGAGGCCGGCGATGCGTCCGGCATCTTTGGTGGCTTGACGCTGGGCATCGTTGAAGTAGGCCGGGACCGTGATGACCGCCTGGGTGACTTTCTCGCCGAGATAGGCCTCGGCGTCTTCTTTGAGCTTTTTCAGCAACATGGCCGATATCTCCGGCGGCCTGTAGGTCTTGTCTGCGACCTTCACTTCGCAGTCGCCGGAGGAACTCTTCGCGACTTTGTACGGGACGAGTTTCTCCTCTGTGTCGACCTCCTCGTAGCGGCGGCCCATAAAGCGCTTGATAGAGAAAATCGTATTCTGCGGGTTGGTGACGGCCTGGCGTTTCGCCGCAGCGCCCACGAGGCGCTCGCCGTCCTTGGTAAAGGCCACGACCGACGGCGTCGTCCGGTTTCCTTCAGCGTTGACGATAACGGTGGGCTCGCCGCCCTCAAGGACGGACACCACCGAGTTGGTAGTTCCGAGGTCGATTCCGATAACTTTCGACATGGCAATAAATCTCCTTTTAAAGGCAAGGTTGTGAGCGTTCTAGCTTCTCTCGTTCCCACGGTCCTCCGTGGGAATGCATATCAGGCGCGATTGCGAGTAGAGAGCCCCTCGGCGTTCCCACGCAGGAGCATGGGAACGAGTTCGAAGAACTCGGTACTCTCAAGCAGGCCAGATTCTGGCCGAGATGCTCGTACACACGAAGATATAGGCAAGGGTCATGCCAAGGATTTCGAATCGCTGTGAATTGTCGTGTTTAATGCATAAACTCTTTATTTATAAGGTTTTATGCCTCAAAACTCCGTCGAGAATTAGGGAGAAATGTTGTCGATTTTCAGAACGTGTGTTCTAATATGAAACGTAAGCGTTCAGGGTTCCTCGCCCTCAGAATACGCGGAAAGCTAAGCAAAAAAGGGACTGACGCAAGCGAAGCGAGGCACGAGCGAAGACGTGTCTGTCCCTTTTCTTGAGCGGGCTTTGTCATAGATCCGGCGTTCTATGGGGAGGAAATAGGGGACGTTTACCTATTTATTGAATCGGCCGCAGGATAGCGGTAGGTTCTACGCATGCCGCGTGTTGCCGCATTATGTTACCCGG
>JASJYE010000287.1 GCA_030123645.1 Candidatus Hydrogenedentota bacterium
GAGCTTTTTTGCCAGCGGCGCGTCGTATAGAGCCAGACCATAATAGCGATGGTCAAAACGATTGCGAAGGTGGTAAGGGCCGCTGCGAGCGCGGTGGCGAGGAGTCCCTGTGAGGATAGGGGCGCAAGATTGTCGCGCAGAGCGGTGGTGATACGCTCCGTCATGGTGGGTTCGGGTTCGGGTTCCAGCGGGGGCGGTCTGGTTTCTCGGCGCGAATTTCCCAGGAGCTCCGACAGCCGTGCAAGTCTCGCCTTCTGCGAGGCGGCCGCTTGCATGTTCGCTGTGGACACGATTTGGACGTTTTGTAAGTTTAGGTCTTCGGCTTTGAGGTACATCGGGTAACTCTCGACGCCGTTGTTTACGGTTATCCGGTACCATAGAAGGCCTGCGTTCTCTTCGCGGCCTTCGAGACGGAAGATCCCGCCGGGGGGAAGTTGTTGATTAGGTCCAAAGAGGCCTTCGGGGTCGGAAGCTATCTCTGTTTGCTGCGATACGGAGTACATGGCGCCCTTCTCGAGGTCGGGATAATCGAGTAGGGCGGTTGCCGCCGGGGGCGGGGGCGTGGGCGGTGACTTAGGCAGTGCTGCGTATGGCGCGGCCGGCGTCGTGGTAGAGCCCAAACCGGCCAGGGAGAAGACGGCGAAGCTGGCCAGGAATAGGCAGGAGGTGGTCGCTATATAGAAGAGGTAGACCTTCTTCATGGCGCTCAGGGCCCGGTTTGGGATGCGTTGATGGTAGCATAGCGGGAAGTACGGCACTAAGCGGGGAACTGCGGCAGCGATGAGGCGGTGTGGGGTCAGGAGACTTTGAGGCGATTCGTCCTCGCCGCGAGCGCAGGCTGGCGTTGAGGTGGTTTAGTCTTCAGTAACAGCTTTGACGGTGTCGGCGTAGAGCCTCGCCGCGTCTTGGCTGCTGAGACCTAGGATGTCGAGGCTTTCGCTCGAGGATTCGAACTGTTCCTCGCCGGCTTCCTGCCCGCTGAATTGAAATTCCGCCATGCGCGCGGCGATGTTGACGATCGCGCTGAAGTCTTTGTATGCCGTCGCGCGCTTTGGGTTTTCGTGGAACCGGATGACCTTGGTGATCTGATCCGGGAGGCTCCAATGTGTGGCGAGTACATACCCGGCCTCTGGGTGACCAATGCCGAGGAGTTCCTCTTCGGCGTCTTTCAAGGCTGGGCCGGCCAATGCTTTATCGAGCTTCGCGTAGCGCTCCGGGGCGGCCTCTGCGAGGGCGAAACGGCCGATGTCGCTCAGCAGGGCGGCGGTGAAGATCGCAGAAGGTTTCTGCTCGCCGCGTGCGACGGCGATCTGCCTGGCGGCGGAAGCGCAAAACATCGATTCCGTCCAAAAGCGCTCGTGGTCGAAGACTTTGGATTTTTCGGTGAGATCGATGATCGCGGAGGACATGACCGTGGAGCAGGTCTCCTTAAGTCCGAGAAGCGTCACGGCGGTCTTTACATCTGTGACTTGGCTGCGAAATCCGTATGCGGAGGAGTTCGAAAGCTTGAGTAGCGCCGCGGATATGGCCGGGTCCTCGGAGACGATGGCGGCGATATCTGTCATCGCGGTGTAGGGCGAAGAGGCCGCTTCCTGGGCGCGCTGAACCGTTTTGGGCAGTGTTGGCAGCGCATCGATTTTGCGGAGGAGGGCGCCGATATCCTCGAGGCGGGTAAGGGCCTCCTTCAGTTTTGCGGCGGCCTCGGGGTCCGGCCCGTCCGCGGACGTGTCGTGGCGGTAGTACTGGTTGAAAGCGTCCTTGATATCATCCGGACGGCAGAGGAGCGCCTTCACCTTGAGTCCGGTGATTTCCTCGAGTTTTTGGATGGTCTCCAAATCGAGCGGGAAGGCCATGCCGACGGTCAGGAGTTTTCCGAGCTTGTCGATCGGGAAGAGTTCGTTTTCGACGGCAAAGTCTCGCGGAATGAGTTTACAGATTTCAGGACAGATCGTGTAGTTGGCGAGCTCGATGCTGGGAGTGCCAGGCTGTGTGGAGAGGAATTTGGAAACGCTTTCTTTGTCGATGTAGCCAAGCCTGATGAGGAGTTCGACGGTCTTGCCGCCTTCCTGCTTCTGTATCTTTAGCGCGTGCTGGAGTTGCGCGTGATCGATGATGCCCGCTTGGATGAGGAGTTCTCCGATGCGCTTTCGTTTGTGTGTCTTGATAGCTCCTGGGGTGTTCATTGGTCCGAAGGCTCCTTCAGTTGGTCTCTCATTCCATCGTTTCTCACGGGGCCCTTTTCAGGGCTGTGGGCAATGGAATGAACCCTCATTTTGAGTCCAGTGTCCTAGGCAAATCGGGGCCGCTGGGTGGCGTTTCGACACCGGACAGGCTCTAAGCTCTTTCGTCTCTTCAGTTGTAACCTGGTTTATTTCAGTAGCTTAGCTATCCTAAGCATCGATCGTCGGGACTATGTTGCGCCAGTATCCCCATTTTCCCACAGAATTGGTATTTTTGCCAATATATTTCCTCCGTAGTGCTTTGGAAATGCCATTTATGGGTCTAGGCCGCTTCCGAGGCATGGAGGGACTTGATGCGCTTTTTACAGCGTGGTACCGTGCCATCTCAATATCTCGCTGAATGGTTTGAAGTGAACACGGGAAGTAATTGAAATAAGCTTCGCCGGTGGGGCCCCTGGACGGGTGATCTGCTCTGGCGGGATGCTGGCGAGCGTTCCCTATTGGCTATTGATTCCGAAGATGTGCTTCGCAACTCTGTGAGCAATTCCGCGTTTGAATACATCGACCAGCAGTCCGGCTTGGACCGGCTGACTGAACGGGCGCTGCGGTCGGACTGCGTGGCCTTGGACACCGAGGCGAACAGCCTCCACAATTATTACGAACGCGTGTGCCTGCTACAGCTCTCGATGGGGGAGATGCATTTTGTCTTGGATCCTCTCTCGGATCTTGAGCTCTCGCCTTTCCTTGAAGTGCTCAGGTCGAAGGACCTCATCATACACGGCGCGGATTATGATCTTCGTTTGATGAGATCGACGTTTGACTTTACACCGGAGGGGGAGGTCTTCGACACGATGCTGGCGGCGCAATTACTCGGGATTGAGCGCTTCGGCTATGCTGCGCTGGTTGAGCATTTTTTCGATGTGAAGTTGAGCAAGGCGGGTCAGAAATCGAACTGGGCGAGACGGCCGTTGACGGAGGCGCAGTTGCGCTATGCGTCGGACGACACGCGGTATTTGGGTCCGCTGGCTGATTTGTTAAGGGAGGAATTGAAGTCGCAGGGGCGCGCGGGATGGCACGGGGAGTCGTGCAGGAAGATGATTGCCGCAACGAGGCAGTCGAACGCGCGAGACCTGGATGGCGCGTGGCGGTTACGGGGGCTCGGGCAGCTCGAAGGGCGGGACCTTGCTTTTGTGCGTGAACTGTGGAAGTGGCGTGAGGCGGAGGCCCAGAAGGCGGATAGGCCGCCTTTTAAGATCATGGGCAATCAGCAACTGATCGAGTTGGCGCAATGGGCGTCGGCGCATGCGGACAAGTCGGTAACGCAGGGCCCGAGGTTGCCGCGGCATTGTGACGGCGGGCGTCTGAGGGCGCTCGAATCTGCGATAAGGTGCGCGGAGCGTTTGCCAAAGTCGAAATGGCCGGAGAAGCACAAACGCCGCGAGGCGCCGGGGCTGCGGGGGAACGATTCTAAGCGGCAGCTTGAGGCGGTGAGGTCGGCGTGCGCTGCGTTGGCGCGCGAATTGGATATTCCTACGTCGGTGTGGCCGCCCGAGGCGACGCTGGTGTCGATTGTGCGCGCGAAGGCGTGCACGCCGGAGGAAATGAAGGCGTGTAGCGGCATGATGGACTGGCAGGTCGAGCTATTGAAAGACGCCATCGCGGGCGTTTTGAATAAGTAGGCTGTCTGGAACGAAACCGCCAAGACGCCAAGTTCGCCAAGGGGTGGCGAATGTGGCGTGGGCGGGTCGGGGACCGGCCCCTACGTTGTGATTTTCAGGTGCGGTCTGAGGGCCATTTCTTTTGCACCCCCAAACGAGTTTGGCGCCGGAACGTCCGGTCTCGTATTGGCACCCATCTCAGT
>JASJYE010000027.1 GCA_030123645.1 Candidatus Hydrogenedentota bacterium
AGCCGCTGCTTGCGGTGGGCCAGGGAGGGCGATTCTTGAGGTGCGAGGCTCATCCGGGAGCCCCGGCCCCTTTTCTTTTGTCCGATTCGTAACATTGTCAGGTCAAAGCGGCATTGGGCGCGGCGGTCTAACTGGGCCGATCCGAAATGCTCTGCTCATAGTCGCGGCGGTGGCTGGGAAGGGGCTTGGAGGGCGCATCCTCCTCGCTGTCCGCCTCATAGGCCGCCACGATATTCTGTACAAGAGGATGGCGCACAATGTCCACTTTGGTCAGGTCCACAATCGAAACCCCTCTCGTATGGCGCAGGATACGTCTGGCTTCCATAATGCCCGATGTAATGCCTTGAGGCAGATCGACCTGTGTCATGTCCCCGGTGATGATGGTCCGCGAGCCCTCTCCGAGCCTCGTTAAGAACATCTTCATCTGTTCAGGCGTCGTGTTCTGGGCCTCATCGAGGATAGCGAAGCACTTGCTTAATGTTCGGCCACGCATGAACGCAAGGGGGGCGACTTCGATCTGGTTCTTATCGAAGAGCCGCCGCGCCTGGCCCGTATCGACTATATCGTAGAGGGCATCGTATAGGGGCCGTAAGTATGGATTGACCTTCTCCGTGACATCTCCCGGGAGATAACCGAGATTTTCTCCAGCCTCGACGGCCGGGCGGGTAAGAACAAGGCGGTTCACCTGTTTGTTCAACAGAGCGGAGAGCGCTGCTGCCATGGCCAGAAATGTTTTGCCTGTGCCCGCCGGACCCGTAACGATAACGAGTTCGTGCGTGCGAATGGCATCGAGCAGTTTTCTCTGTCCGCGCGTCCGTGGCTTGATCGAAATGTCCGGGCGGAGGACATCGGGCACGTCGCCCCACACCGCGCCCAGATCTTTCGAGCCTGATGGATGCGGTTCGTTTAATGCGTAGGCGATGTCTTCGGGTGTGGGGGTGTGCCCTTTACGAACGGCGATGAGAAGCTCATCGAGCAGTTCGCCAACGCGCGCGGTGTCCGCTGCATCCCCGAGAACGATCACTTTCGTGCCCCGGTCTACGATACGAACTGGAACAGACTTTTGGATGCTCTTGCGCAGTTCGCCGTTTCGCCCCAATAGCTTTATCGCCTCGTCAGGGCTATGTAAGTTGAGTTCGTGTGTCAGTGCGGGCCCTATAATTCTCTACGGGACGAAATCTTCCGATTTTCCGAACCGGTAGACGGTCTCCCCTTTTTTGACAAGACCAGTGCTTCGAATCTCCGCCTCTATCTCCAGCGAATCAGCAGCATTCAAACCTTGGACGCTTTTGCTCAGCGCCACCTTTTCGGCCCTCAGCGATTCGAGCCGAAGTTCTAAGTTGCGCACTTCGCGCTCGCTGTGCTGGTATCCGCGGTATAGCCCCGTCAAATCATGGTGCTTGGCAAAGGCGGCGAGTCCAACTGCGAATAAAGCCGTCGCCAGCCAGTACCATCCCTTACTACGTCGAGGCATGCGCTTCCTCTATTGCGATGCGCGCTGCTACGCAGAGCGTCAATCCCTGCGATTGAACGCGGCCAGACCGGGGTACTTCGCCCCTGCGCCTAGCTCTTCTTCTATCCTCAGCAATTGATTATACTTCGAAATGCGGTCGCTGCGCGAGGCGGAGCCGGTCTTAATCTGGCCTGAATTGGCCGCCACGGCGAGATCGGCGATAAAAGAGTCCTCCGTTTCGCCGCTGCGATGCGATATAACAGTTGTATAACCGGCTTTTTGCGCCATTTGAATGGTGTCGAGTGTTTCCGAGAGTGTTCCAATCTGGTTCACTTTTATCAGGACGCTGTTGGCGACCCCCATCCGAATCCCCTTCTCCAGATATTTCGTGTTCGTCACGAAGAGGTCGTCGCCCACAAGTTGGACCTTGTCGCCTAGGCGTTCCGTGAGCTTTTTCCAGCCGGCCCAATGGTTTTCGGCCAGGCCGTCCTCGATTGAAATAATGGGGTACTTCTTCAGCCAGTTCGACCAAAACTCGATCATGTCGTCTATCGACTTTTTGGGCTTTTTTTCCGAGTTCATCACATAGCCGGCGCCCTTGCGAAATTCGCTTGCGGCCGGGTCCAGCGCTATCCAGACATCCTTGCCCTCCTTATAACCGGCCGCCTGAACGGCGAGGAGAATCATCTCGATGGCTTCCACGTTCGACTTGAGGTCGGGGGCGAAACCTCCCTCGTCGCCCACGGCCGTGTTCAGTCCCTTCTTCTTGAGCACACCTTTGAGAGCATGAAAAATTTCAGCGCCCATTCGCAGGGCCTCGCTGAATCTCGAGGCGCCGGCCGGCACCACCATGAATTCCTGGATATCGACGCTATTGTCGGCGTGCGCCCCGCCGTTTAGAATGTTCATCATCGGCACGGGAAGCTCGTGAGCGTTTGTGCCGCCGAGATAGCGGTATAAGGGCAGATCCAGGGCGTCCGCCGCGGCGCGCGCCGTCGCCAATGACACGCCGAGAATCGCGTTCGCACCGAGCTTACTCTTGTTCGCCGTTCCATCGATGCTGCAAAGAATGCTGTCGATATTGCGTTGTGACAATGCGTCCAGACCGAAAAGTTCAGGCGCGATGATCTCGTTTACGTTCTTTACCGCACGCAGAACGCCTTTTCCGCCGTAGCGTTTGGAGCGCGTATCGCGGAGCTCGACGGCCTCGTTTTCGCCTGTAGATGCACCGGAGGGAACGGCTGCGCGGGCCCTGGCGCCACAAGCCAATTGGACGTCCACCTCGACCGTGGGATTGCCTCTGGAGTCAAGGATTTCGCGGGCCCTGACACTTGTGATTGTCGTCATGCGAGCTCCTCAGGTTGAAATAATATTCCGGCCTCGACGCCGGTAGCACCGGTCTGCGCCGGGTTAGCGGCCTATGCGCTTAGGGAACAGGCGGCCAGCATCGAGTTGTCGTTCTTAAATGGATCGACGAGGCGGTGACATTCGGCTGCCTACAAGAATATGCGCACACGACTACGCTTTCGCAGGTCGCCCAGCCATTTCTTATAGCGTTCATTGGCCAAATCGGCCTGAATTTGCTCTTCTATCAATAGACGCACTTCTTGGAGCGGCGTGACACTTTGCGCCTCGCGCTCGTCGACGCGAAGTAGATGGACGCCTCTGCGCGTTTCGATCACGTTGCTGATACCGCCTTCGGGCAGAGTAAATGCCACCTCATCGAGTGCGGGAATCAAATCGCCCCGCTGCTGCAAGCCGATAAGTCCGCCTAACTCTGCGCCGGGACCTTGCGAGTGGAGTTTAGCCAAGTCCTCGAAATCGGCGCCCGCTTCTATTTCTTCACGCATGCGTTCTAGCCGCGCGCGCGCGGTTGCCCGCTCTTGCGTCTCCCTGTCTGCAAGAAGGAATATTTGCCGGATTCGAACACGCTCGGGACGCTCAAAGCGCTCCTTGTGGTCTTCATAGTACTGGAGGATGTCTCCCTCGGAAACGATGATCTCTTCCTCCAACGAACGGAGCTTGGAAGCGGCGAGAATCTGGGCCATCCTTTGCTTCCGGGTGTGTTCACGGAGATCGCTTAGCGATTCTCTCGCAGATTGCACGGCCTCCATGAATTCATCTTCGCTATCGAAGTTGCTGCGAAATGAGTCGATGCGGGCTTCGACCTCTTCGTCGCTTACCTCGATCGAAAATTTCCGGGCTTCACGCAGCAGTATCTTACTCTCGATCGCCACTTCCAAGGTATCGCCAATAAGCTTGGCCGCGCGGCGGTCGTATTCGCGCTGGGACGTGGAAGTATTTCGGATGTTCTTCAGCTCAGAACCGATGCTAGAAACGATCTCGCTGTGGAGAATGACCTCCTTGTCAACTGTGGCAATTACGGCATCGACAAGTTCGGCATTCGCAGTGACGGAAGCCGTACCGAGCGAGAGCAGTGAAATGAGTGCGGATGCACAAAAACCTCTCATGACCATCCCCTTAAAGCCGTGACCAGGTTAATCGACATTTTGAAAGGACGCAAGATGGCCCGTGCTCGAAACTTCTTTGCGAAACTGCGTCGAATAGACACCGTTCAGCACTCCTTCGGCGTGCTGCGCCGAGGCCACCCGTCAGAAAGGTCTTCTTAGGCCTCTGCCGTTTCCTCTTCTCGTTGCCCGGTCTCTTCCTCGGTCCCGATCTCCAGATCTTCGGAGAAATCTTCGAATGCTTCCGAGCGAATATCAACCTGGGTCTTCTGATAGTAGGAAGCGCCTGTACCCGCAGGAACGAGATGCCCGATGATCACGTTCTCTTTGAGGCCACGCAAATCATCGCGTTTCCCCGAAAGTGCCGCTTCAGTAAGCACGCGTGTGGTCTGCTGAAACGATGCGGCGGCGATGAAACTCTCGGTGCTCAAGGCGGCCTTTGTAATCCCCTGCAGGATGGGCACGGCCTCGGCGGGTCGCCCGCCTTTGCTTTGAGTGCGTTCGTTTTCTTCCTGGAAACGCACTTTGTCGACTTCTTGATGCGCCAGGAAATTGGTATCGCCCGGGTCGTCCTTGATCTTGACTTTCCGGAGCATTTGCCTGACGATGACCTCGATGTGCTTGTCGTTTGTGTGCACTCCCTGCAGGCGGTACACTTGCTGCACCTCGTCGAGCAGATATTTGCGCAGTGCATCTTCCCCTTGGACTTCGAGGATGTCTTTGGGAATCACGGGGCCGTCGGTCAACAGATGGCCCGCAATGACCCGGTCGCCGGTCTGGACGTTGAGATGCTTGCCCGGGGGAATGGTGTACTCGCGTTCCTTGCCGACCGGCGGAATCACCTTCACCTTGCGCATGCCCTTTGTCGTGCCGCCCAACTCGACAAGTCCATCAATGTGGCTGATGATGGCGGGGTCCTTGGGCTGCCTGGCCTCGAAAAGCTCCGCGACGCGGGGCAGACCGCCGGTGATGTCTTTGGTCTTACTAAACTGACGCGGCGTTTTCGCCATGAGATCGCCCGCCCGGACCTTGTCGCCTTCTCTGACGATGACGTGAGTCTGCGCCGGGACCGTCGCATACCCGATGACTTCTTCATTCTTCGAGTCGATCACCGTGATCTGTGGGTGAAGGTCCTGTTTGTGCTCCGTCACTACAACTTCCTCGAGGCCGGTATCGGGATTGATGTCGACGCGCATCGTAACGCCTTCTACCATGCCCTCCAGATGAATCGTCCCCGCGGCCTCGGCCATGATGGACAAGTTGTAGGGGTCCCAATCGAAAAGGACTTGTCCCTTGCGCAGCTTTTGCCCGTCCTCGGCGTGCAGGGTGCACCCTGCAGGCGTCGGGAAACGCCGAATTTCCTGACCTTCCTTGCCCACCAGCCGGACCTCACCGCCTCGGTTCACGACGACGGTCTTCCCTGATCGGTTAACGGCCGTGCGCACGTTGCTTAACTCGACTGTGGCCGCTTCGGGCATCTTAATCTCGCTCGCCTCGACCTGCCGGCTGGCCGCGCCGCCGATGTGGAAGGTCTGCATCGTCAGCTGTGTGCCGGGTTCACCGATGGACTGTGCCGCGATGATGCCGACGGCCTCTCCACGTTCGACAAGCTTGCCCGTGGCAAGGTTCTGCCCGTAACACAGCGCGCAAACCCCGCGCTTGCACTGGCACGTCAGTACGGAGCGGATCGTCACCAGGGGCATCCCCTTCTCAAAAATAATCTCGGCTTTCTCTTCCGTAATTTCTTCGTTTGCACGGACAATGGGCTCCTTCATGCCCGGCACGGTGATGTCATCCAGGACGTGGCGCCCGATGATGCGCTCCTGCAAGGGCGAGATCACGTCTGCACCGTCCATCAACGCCTCGACGGTCACACCGGATAAGGTCCCGCAGTCGTACTCCTCGACGATAACGTCCTGGGCCACGTCTACCAGGCGCCGCGTGAGATAGCCTGCGTCGGCAGTTTTGAGTGCTGTGTCAGCCAGGCCTTTGCGGGCGCCATGCGAGGAGATGAAATACTCGACCACACTGAGCCCTTCTCGAAAGTTGGATTTAATGGGGGATTCGATGATGTCGCCGGAAGGCTTGGCCATCAGGCCGCGCATGCCTGCCAGCTGCCGGATTTGGTTCTTGGAGCCTCGGGCGCCCGATATGTACATCAGGTGGATACCGGTAAACCCCTGCTCATTATCAGAGATCTCTCGAAGCATCTCAGAGGCGACGTCTTCAGAAGTGGTGGTCCACTGGTCGATGATTTTGTTGTACCGCTCACCCTCGGTGATGAGACCGCTCTGATACATCTCGTCAATCCGGGCAACCTCGTCCTCGGCATGCTTCAGTAAGGTCTTCTTGCTATCCGGGATCAGCATGTCGGTTACGGCGATCGACACGCCCGACAGGGTTGCGTATTTGAATCCAGCCACTTTCAGCGCGTCAAGCAGCTCAATGGTTTTCGCATGCCCGAGGTCAGAGTATGCCCGGGCGATCACGTCGCCTATTAATGTCATGTTGAGCTCTTCGTTGACGTCGTGCACGGTAATCTGTTCCGGGAGCAACTCGGCCAATATGACGCGGCCGACGGTCGTATCTATGATTTTCCCGCCGGACAGCAGCTTAATTTGCGCATGAATATCGACCTGACCCATCTCGTGCGCCAATAGAACCGAGGCTTCGTCGCTGAATATCTTGCCGGGGTTGGTCACGACGCCGTTGTCGTCCTGCCACTCCTCGAGCCACTCGCCCTTCACACCGGTGCGGATCCTGGTCAGCCATGCCAGGCCCAGGACGATGTCTTGGCTGGGTGTGACGATCGGGCGGCCGTTGGACGGCGAAAAGATGTTTGTCGTCGAGAGCATGAGGAGGCGGGCCTCGAGCTGGGCGGCGGGCATCAGCGGTATGTGGACGGCCATCTGGTCGCCGTCGAAATCCGCATTAAAGGCCCTGCAAACCAGCGGATGCAGCCGAATGGCCTTGCCCTCTATCAGCACGGGCTCGAAGGCCTGAATGCCGAGGCGGTGCAAGGTCGGCGCGCGGTTGAGCAGCACGCAGTGGTCTTTAATTACCTCTTCAAGAATGTCCCAAACTTCCGTGTTGCCCTGGGCAATCACGCGTTTGGCGGCCTTGATCGTCGTGGCGGCGCCGTGCTCTTTCAATTCGTGGATGATGAAGGGCTCGAAGAGCTCGAGGGCCATTTGCTTGGGAAGTCCGCACTGGTTGAGCTTGAGCTTCGGCCCGACCACGATGACGGAACGCCCCGAGTAATCCACACGTTTGCCCAATAGGTTCTGGCGGAATCGTCCTTGCTTCCCCTTGAGCATGTCGCTGAGCGACTTGAGTGGCCTGTTGCCCGCGCCCAGTACCGTGCGCCCGTGCCGTCCATTGTCGAAGAGGGCGTCCACGGCCTCCTGAAGCATGCGCTTCTCATTACGCAGGATGACTTCCGGGGCGCGCAGTTCGATGAGGCGCTTCAGGCGGTTGTTGCGGTTGATCACCCGGCGGTACAAATCGTTCAGGTCTGAGGTGGCGTAGCGGCCCCCTTCGAGCGGCACGAGCGGGCGTAGGTCCGGTGGGATAACCGGAATTATGTCCAGCACCATCCATGTCGCCTGGTTGCCCGACTTGCGCAGCGCCTCGACGACTTTGAGGCGCTTAATCGCTTTTGTACGGCCTTGAATGGACGTTGTGTTCTTGAACTGCGCGTGCAGCTCCTCGCTAAGGCGATCGATGTCAATTTCTTCAAGAAGCATCCGAATGGCCTCGGCGCCCATCTTCGCCACGAATCGGTCTGCACCGAACTCGGCCTTCGCGTCCTGGAATTCGTCCTCGGTAAGCGTTTGCAACTTCTCGAGCAGCGTGTCTCCGGGGTCGATGACGATATAATTCTCGAAATAGATGACGCGCTCGAGGGCACGGATTGACAGGTCGAGGAGGTTTCCAATGCAGCTCGGCGTCGTCTTAAAAAACCAAATATGTGTCACCGGCACGCCCAGCTTGATATGCCCCATGCGTTCGCGGCGGACCTTGCTCTCGGTGATCTCCACGCCGCAGCGGTCGCAGGTGATCCCGCGGTGTTTGACCTTTTTGTACTTGCCGCAACCGCATTCCCAGTCTTTTACGGGACCGAAGATGCGCTCGCAGAACAGGCCGTCCTTCTCGGGCTTGAAAGTGCGATAGTTGATCGTCTCCGGTTTCTTGACTTCGCCCAGCGACCACTTGAGCAGTTCCTCCGGTGACGCGATCCGAATCTGGAGGGCGTTGAACCTATCGCCTGTCGTGGGTATGTACTTTGACACGTTCTATTCCTCCGCCGATTCTTCGTCTTCGTCGCGTTCGAGTGCGTGATCGACCTGTACCAGCTTAATGACGTCGAGGCACAGGCTTTGCATCTCCCGGACAAGCACGTTAAAGGACTCCGGCGTGCCCGGCTCGACCTCGCGTTCACCCTTGACGATGACCTCGTAGGCGCGCGTGCGGCCTTGGATGTCATCCGATTTGATGGTAAGCAACTCTTGGAGCGTGTATGCGGCGCCGTAGGCCTGCAGTGCCCACACTTCCATCTCGCCGAAGCGCTGCCCGCCGAATTGCGCCTTGCCTCCCAGCGGTTGCTGTGTAACCAGGGAGTAGGGTCCAATCGCGCGCGCATGGATCTTGTCATCCACGAGGTGGTTCAGCTTCAGCATGTAAATTTGGCCGACCGTCACTTCTTGGTAGAACTCTTCGCCCGACCGTCCGTCGCGCAAGCGAATCTTGCCCGATTTCGGCAGCCCGGCCCTCTCGACGTATTCGTGAAGCGCGGCTTCCGTAACGCCGCTGAAGACGGGAGTAACGACCTTGAGGCCCAGCACGCTGACGGCCCAGCCGAGTTGGGTCTCGAGAAGCTGGCCGACGTTCATGCGCGAGGGTACGCCGAGCGGATTGAGCAGGATCTGAAGGGGCGTGCCATCGGGCATGAACGGCATGTCCTCGCGCGGAAGAATCTTAGCGACCACGCCCTTGTTGCCGTGGCGGCCGGCCATTTTATCGCCCACGGACATGCGGCGCTTGGTGGCCACATAGACTTTCACGTGCTTGATCACGCCCGGGGGCAGGTCGTCGCCTTTGCGCAGATTGTTAATCCGTGTATCCCGAAAGGCGATCAGCTTCGCCTCTTCCATGGCCGCCATATTTACGAGGCGAGTGAACTTGCGCTGGATTGCCTTATTCTCGATGCTCAGGCGCGCCAGCACGCCGTAGTCCACTTCGTTGAGCTGCGAGACTTTGAGCTTTTTCCCCTTCTCGAGCGCGAGTTCGCCGGTCTTGTGGTCGACGACGTTTTCCTGCAACCGCAGCCCCATGAGGTCGTCTTTCATCAATTTTACGAAGGTGTCTCGCACCTCAGCGATGCGGTCATCGTACTGCCTCTTTATCCTGATGACCTCGGCGTTGATCGCCTTCTTTGAAGCGGGGTCTCCGGCCTTGTCGCGACGGCTGCTGATGCGGACGTCAACTACGACGCCGTTCACACCGGGCGGCACCGTCAACGAGCCGTCGCGGACGTCCTCGGCTTTCTCGCCGAAGATGGCCCGCAAGAGCTTTTCTTCAGGCGCCAATTCCGTCTCACCTTTCGGCGTGACCTTGCCGACCAAAATGTCGCCGTGTTTAACCTTTGAACCGATCCGCGCAATCCCGTCTTCGTCCAGGTGACGCAACGCTTCCTCGCTGACGTTCGGGATGTCGCGTGTAATATCCTCGGGCCCAAGCTTCGTATCGCGCGCCTCCATGTCGAATACGTTGACATGAATGGACGCGAAGGTGTCCTCTTTCACGAGGTCCTCGCTCAGCAGGATGGCGTCCTCGAAGTTGTAGCCCTCCCACGCGAGAAATCCGCACATCACGTTCTTGCCCAATGCAAGCTCGCCATTGTCCGTTGCAGGTCCGTCAGCGATGATCTCTCCCGCATGGACTTTGTCGCCCTGACGGACAATCGGCCGCTGGTTAATGCACGTGTTCTGGTTCGAGCGGATGTATTTCTTCAGAATGTATTCATCTTCTTCCGTACGGAAGGGATTGGCGTCGTGTCCGTTCTCGCCCGATACCCGCACGCGAATCACCTCGCTGTCGGCATATTCCACGACGCCGTCTCGCTCGGCGCAGACGACTGTGCCCGCGTTTTTCGCGACTACATGCTCGAGCCCGGTGCCCACCAAGGGCGACTCGGTTTTGAGCAATGGGACGGCCTGCCGCTGCATGTTGGAACCCATGAGCGCGCGGTTGGCGTCGTCGTGTTCGAGAAACGGAATCAGGGCCGCGGCAACACTCACCATTTGACGAGGCGATATGTCCATATAATCGACTTGCGTGTGTGATGCCTCGGGGAAGTCTCCCCGGTGACGCGACAGCACGGTGGGGTTTATGAAGTGTCCATTTTTGTCCAGCGGCGCGTTCGCCTGGGCGATGGTGTAATTGTCTTCGTCGTAGGCCGATAGCGACTCTATCACATCGGTCACCCTTCCGTTCTCGACTTTACGGTAGGGTGTTTCGAGAAAGCCGTAGGCGTTGAGCCTCGAGAAGGTCGCCAACGACGCCATCAGCCCGATATTCGGCCCTTCAGGGGTCTCGACGGGGCAGATGCGTCCGTAGTGCGTCGGGTGTACGTCACGCACTTCGAAGCCGGCGCGCTCCCTGCTCAATCCTCCCGGCCCAAGCGCGCTCAAACGCCGCTTGTGTGTCAGTTCCGCGAGCGGATTGATCTGGTCCATGAAATGGGAAAGTTGGCTGCGGCCAAAGAAGTCCTTGATGACGGCGCTGACCGGCTTTGGGTTCACCAGGCTCTGAGGCGTGAGTTGCTCCTCGTCCCGAAAGTTCATCCGCTCGCGTACCGTGCGCTCCATGCGGACGAGACCGATACGCACCTGGTTGGCGAGGAGTTCGCCTACGGCGCGCACGCGACGGTTGCCGAGATGATCGATGTCGTCAAGCACGCCCTCGCCGCTGCGCAGGCGCACGAGATACTGAAGCGTCGCGACGACATCTTCCTTGGTCAAGGTCTTGACGTCTTGTTGGATCTCCAGACCAAGTTTGCGGTTGATCTTATAGCGCCCCACCTGCGCAAAATCATAGCGGCTCGGCTCAAAAAACATCCGTTGAAAAAACGTGCGCGTTGTGGCGTCAGTGGCGGGGTCGCCCGGTCGAATTCTCGAATAGACCTCGCGGTTGGCGTCTTCAATCTTGATCGTGTTGTCCTGCCGGCACGTCTCAACAATCGTTGAGTCAGTGTTGACATCGGCCTGATCGAGTAATTCGATCTCCTTGACGCGCGATTGCATGAGTCCGTCAATGGACGACTCCGTCAATTGGTCGCAGGAGGCGCCCAGGATCTCCCCGGATTCCGGGTCGACGATATCGGTTGCAATGTAATGACCGACGAGGTCATGCGGATCGTAGGATTTCGAGCCTATCTTGATTTTTGTGCGGCCCAGTATGGCGGTGTTTGAGTTGTAGAAGAGTTTGAGGATGTCCTCGTGTTCAACGTATCCGAAACACTTCAGAAAAGTCGTGGCCAATAGGCGGGAACGGCGATCGATGGTAAGCCACAACGTGTCGTTGATGTCGTATTCGAATTCCAGCCACGCGCCACGGTATGGGATGATGCGCGCCGAAAGCAGCCTCTTTCCGTTTTGATGAATCTTCGTTTCGAAGGACACGCCGGGAGACTTGTGAAGCTGACTCACAATTACGCGCTCCGCGCCGTTAATAATGAAGGTGCCGGTCGGTGTCATCACCGGAAGCTCGCCCAGAAAGACCTCCTGCTCCACCATCAGCTTTTCGCGTTTATCCTCCCCGCCCTCCGTCTCCTCGAAGCGGACAAGCCGGAGCAGGGCCTTGAGCGAGGCCGCATATGTGGCACCTCGCATCTGGCATTCTTGCACGCTATATTTGGGCGGCGTGAAGGAGTAATGGTCGCACTCCAGGACGGTTGAGCCATCTGGTGAAGTAATCGGAAAAACGTCGTTGAACACTTGCTGCAGCCCAATGTTTTGCCGCTCATCGGGCGGGACTTCCCATTGCAGGAAATCGCCGTACGATTTTGTCTGGATTTCGATCAGGTTGGGCAGCTCGACAGGGTCGGGGATAACCCCCAAGGATGGACGTTCGATGTGACCTCGGTACGCGACAGCCATGTGCTATTCCTCTCTAAATTGAGAAAAATGGTAACAATATAGCGGGGAGTCCACAGTGGACACGATGAAGGTAAGAAAATGGTGGCATTTATGCTCGTTCAAGGGTCGGAGGACACACCGCCCCCCAAGGGACATTTCAGAACCAATTGGAGACCTTACTAAACCTGAGCCACCTATGTCAACACTTGAGTGGACGAGGAACGGCTTAAGAGCATGGGGGTCTCGCTGGGCGCCGAAGTAATCTTAGAATCGTGAGAGGAGGGCCTTAGCCTTCCGCCGTGTCATTCTTCGATCTCCGAATCGCCGTTCTCGTCATGCTCCATTACGCCCACATCCTGGGCAGCCGACTCCATAACTTCCTCGGCGACGTAGATGGGGCACTGCCGCCGCACAGCGATCGCGATTCCGTCGCTGGGCCTGGAGTCGATGCGCAGCATCTGTTCCATCTCTCCGCTGGGCGACTGCTGTCTCACGTTCAGATGCGCAAAAAAGGTGTCGTTTTCGAGCTTGTATATCGTCACCGAGTCGAGCTCTGCGCGTAGGCCCGCCAACAGGTTGCAGACCAAATCGTGTGTCATGGGACGCCCGAGCTTCTCGTCGCGCAGCCCTACGTAAATGGCCTGCGCCTCGGGGATCCCTACAACAATTGGCAAGACCCTGTCTTCGTGTCGAAGCAGGACTACAGGATGATTCGGGGTATCGCTCACCCCTAGGATTTCCACTTCTACCATTACGGGTTTCTCCTTAAAGCTTAAGGTATTATAGCCTAAGGACTGTGCGCACGCGAAAGAGCTGGGAAACAGGCCTCTTTCCTAATGATTCAGGGGTATATTCTTCCGGCCTCGTAATTCGGGGCCAAATCTGGCCTTGAACCGTGCGATTATAGTAAAGTCAACGGTAGATGAAGGCTGAGCAAAGGACCACAGCGTGCAATTGAGCGACCGAGAAGTAGACTGCTTGCGCGGCGAGGCGCAAAGGACCTACCGTGAGTACGGTCGCGTCCGTCAGCTGCATCGCGCTGACCGTAGCGATCTTTCCCTAAAGAGCCGCCTCTCAAAACTTCAGGGACGCTACGAGAAGCTTGGGCATCTGCTCAATGGAACGCAGCCAAACCCGGAAGACCCCGAACCGTATCACTTCGATTTGAGCCGCCTGGAACCTTCGAAGCCACGAGTGCACAGTCCCTTGGCATACCGCCGGGAAAACGCTGGCCCGCCCTGGCACCGGCGCATCCTGAGG